>JBFLYE010000091.1 GCA_040756715.1 bacterium | reverse complement strand
CATACCAAAGTATGGGCTTAAAATCCTCATAATTGGGAGGCTCTTTGTGGTAAGAAGCCTCTGTATTTATCCCTAAAATAATCCCCAATATAACCCATTTCTTCATTCTGCATCAACCTCCTTTTTCAGCTCTTCAGAGCTTAGATTATACATATAATCCCTAATCTCTATCATATAATATACAAAATTTTCCAAAAGAAAAATCAAAATCTTTTGCTTCTCCTAATCTACCTTCTGTTTCTTGTTTTAAATCTAATAATTCTAAGCTAAGTTTAAAGCTTTGTCCATTGCTTTCATAGGAATTTAATTTTAACCCATATTCCTCATAAAATGGGTTAAAGTCCCTCTCCCATCTTGTTTCCTTGTCAATATAGGGCTTAAGGATGAGATATAATTCATTTCCCTCTAAGAGTTTTCCCTTGGGAAAGCAATTGTTTTCCTTTGCATATTCTTCTAAGAACTTGGCAAAGGAATTGGAAAAATAGGATAAAAGGCCATTTTGCATCCCTTTTAAGAATGAGATTCTTTGTGCTATATTCCCTATGTAAGGGTGACTCCAAAAGGCTTCTCCTCCCCCCCAGGTCCAATCATCAAACTTATCAAATTCAAAAGGCAGTCTATGTTTAATATCTATCTTTTTCTCCATAAATCTTTTATATCCCCAAAGGGTATCCTTAACTGAGAAAGCCCTTGATGACATAATTATAATTAAGGAATTATAAAAAAATCTACTTTCAGGATACCTTTTTACCAATTCTACAAAGGCACCTCCTGTAAAATGGGAATCTTCACCCCATTCACTTTCAGGGGCTATCTGGTATAACCAGTTTACATATTTCAATGACCTTTGTCTAGCTTTTTCTAAATTTTTTCCTTCATTCACATCCAAAGGAAAAAATCCTTCACCGATTATCTTTATAATCTCATATAGGCAATCATCAGCAATCTCACTATTGGGATATTGATTAACCAAGGCTTCGTAGCTTTTGACCATTTTCTCAGCCATCTCCCTTTTTTCAATTATTCTTTTTCCAATGAACTTTTTACCATACGCCTCCTCTATGGGAAGAAGTTTTCCCCCTTCTTCTTCTTTTTTTTTCCTAAACCTTATATCCTCTTTCTTTATCTTTGCAAATTCAACCACCTCAGTTCTTGAAGAATTCTCAATTAGCCAATCAATACATCTTGTAACATCACCATCTATTCTATTATATAACGCATGTTTCTTATGCCCCTCCCAATCCCAACCAAGGCTCATTGCACACCGCTTTGCCTTCTCTAATAATATTATCGCATCAAGCAAACATTTATCAACCATTTTTGTCTTTGGATAGGTATTGGCAATTGCTTCGTATTTTTCCGCTGTCTTAACCCTTAGATAATACATTTTCTCTATCAAATCCATGTACTCGAAATAATCACAAAAAAGCAAAGGAAAAAGTCTAGTCCTCCAATACCTTCCTTTGTGCTCCTTATAAATCTTTTCCAACCCCTTTTTACACCCTTTCCTTGCCCTCTCAAACTCCTCTTTTGCCCTTATCTCCTCATCCTTTATATTTATTCCTTGTTTTATTTCTTGTTCCCTTCCTTGAAGCACTAAGAAAACTATGCTAAATCCTATCACCATCCCCAAAACCAAAGGGATTAGCTTTTTCATATGGGTTTAGAATATTTGCCTTATTATTAAAAAAAGACTTACTATCGGAAAAAGAATACTCTGGAACATTTGGTATATTATTGAAGGTAAAAACATCCCCCAAATTAAAAATAAGTAAAGGACAAGAAACGTTATTCCTCCTATAACCACTGCTAATCCTAATAAAATATGGAAGAAAGTAGATTTGCTATCTACTTTAGCAGACCTAATTAAGTTAACTAGAGTAATTTCAGATACAATTAAACCTATAGGTATAGCTAATGGGAAAGCTCCGTGAAACTGCATCCATGTTGCTATTAGAAGAAGGGGTAATACCATTGTTAATTGCCATTTCCAAGAGGTATTATTCTTCCAATTAATTAAGCTATTTCTAAAAAGCGCAGGAACTGTTACAAAAAATAAAAAAAGCCCACATAAAGGTATCACCGTAGGAAATAATATTATATAAATCCACACTTTCACTTCCCTAAATTTTTCCTCTAATTCATATAATGGGGGACCTAGAATTCTACCCAAAACATAAAGACCTCCTCCTATTACTAAAGGGATTATTAAAAGGATAAAAATTTTTTTATTTTGCATATTATAACCCTCATTAAAGAGTCAGAAACGCTTTGTTTAATTGTTACAATACACTACTTTCCAACCACCATTATAGTTAATTACATAAATTTTTACACAAACTATACCTTATCATAAACTTATTTATCCAACTTTTGGCATAGCTTATACTTATTGCAAATTCTTCAAAACTATCCTTTATTGTTCTTTTAAGCTCAT
>JBFLYE010000090.1 GCA_040756715.1 bacterium | reverse complement strand
TTAGATAATCTTAAGGAAAACTTTATAAAATTATGAATTTTGAATGTTGAATTTTGAATTAAAAGGGAAAAAATTTTATAAAACTTAAACCTTCAATCCAAAATTCAAAATTTAGAATTCAAAATTTCTTAAATACTATTTTTGCACTAAGTAATGGAAGATACTATAAGATACGGCCCTTCCGTCTCCTTCCTCATAGACTCCATCTCTTTTTGTTGTTTTTTTCTGTGGTATGAATATTATACCCCCAAATTCCGAATCCCCATACTACATAAGTTGATACCTAAACACATACAAAGATTGGCAACTTTCTGATCGGTCGGGGAGTTTTTAATAATATCCCGACCCATCATGCAGTGGAAAAAAACTCCCCCACTGCTCAACTATCTATAAATAAAATCGTCCCTTATTTGTTTTACTACCTTTCTTTTTCTAAGCTTTAAAAGAACCCTCTTCTCTATCTGCCTTGCTGCTTCCTTTGTAATGTTAAGCTTTTTTCCTATCTCATCTAATGTATGGGGAAAATTTCCAAAAAGCCCAAACCTTAAGGAAATGACATCCTTTTCCTTTTTAGGAAGTATATCCAAAACAGACGATATTTGGTCTTGAAGGATTTGTAAAAATACTATATCTGAGGGAGAGGGGCTTTTTTTATCCTCTATTATCTCAAACAGAAGGTCGCTTTGTTCCTCATTACTAACAGGGGCTTCCAATGAAATTGGCTCAGAGGCTGCATTCATAATCTCAATTAGGCGATTTAAAGCCAAGCCCATCTTTTGGGCAATCTCCTCCATTTTTGGACTTCTTCCCAACTCATCTTCCAATTCCTCCTTTACCTTCATAGAGCGATTTATGGTATTAAATAGATATTGTGGAATTCTAATTATCCTGCTTTCATTTGTAATTGCCGAAACTATACTATGCCTTATCCACCAGTTAGCATATGTAGAAAATCTATAGCCCTCTTTATAATCGAATTTATCAACCGCCCTTATAAGCCCAATATTCCCTTCACTTATAAGGTCAAGTAATGGCATATTGCTGTAGGTTACATACCTTTTTGCAATCATAACCACGAGCCTTAAATTTGACTCAATTATTATCCTTCTTGCTGTATATAGCTTGTAATCTATTTTTTCAAACTCCCTTTTAAGCTCTTTATCAACATTATCATTGTTAAAAAAGCTCTTTAATTTTCTCAATGGTATGGAAACCTTTCTTGCTATCTCAGAAAAGGCGATTTTGCACTCTTCAATTTCTTTTGCAAGCTCCCTCTCTTTCTCAGTGGACAAAAGGGGAATCTTTGATATATCACGAAGGTATAATGTTACAGAATCAAGGGATTTTGTCTTTTTCTCCTTTTCTTCCTCTATAATCTCTATCCTTTCCTCGTCAAGTTTAGAGAAAAGCTCTTCAAAGTAGGGAGACCAGACTATATCATCTGTGAATATCTGGTTTATTTCATCATAGGTAACAAAGCCCTTTTCCTTTCCCCTTTTAACTAGTCCATCTATCTTTCCCTTAAGATCAACACTTAATTTCATAAAATTAAATCCCTAATCCCTCATTATATTTTCCTTCAGTTCTGTTTTTAATGGAACTTCTATTTCGGAATCTACCTTTATCCCTGGATGGAGAATGGAATATTCACCTATCGTAGCATAAGAACCTATGACATTGTTATCCACAAGGACTACATTATTTGCTATTTTTGAGCCTTCTGCAATAATGCCATTCCTAATCTTTGTATTCTTTCCAATGGTTGTTTTAGGAAGAACAATGCTCCTTTCAATATTACAAGATTCCTCTATCCTGCAGGAGTCATTAATGGAAAGGGGTCCCTTTAGCCTGGCATACTTTTCTATCACCACATTGTTTCCAATGGCAATGGGAGGAATAAGCTCAGCATCCTCATCAATATAGGTATTTGTCCCCACAGTTATTCCTGGCCTTGTTTCTTTTCCAGCTATGGGAAGGCTTACCCTTTTCATAAGGATATCCATATGAACCTGCCTGTAGACATCAATGCTTCCCATATCATTCCAATAAGCCTCTGAATAGTATCCGTAGAAAGGGACATTTTCTTTTAAAATCTCGGGAAAAAGCTGCTTTCCAAAATCATATTCGCCATCTGGGATTAACTCAAAGATCTTTCTTTCAAATGCATATATTCCCGTATTTGCAAGATTAGATATAGCCTCCTTTGGCCTTGGTTTTTCCTGAAACTGCTTAATCCTTCCATCCCTCTCAACAACAACCACGCCATAATGCAAGGGGTCAGAAACAAAAGAAAGATTAATTGTGGCAAAGGATTTTCTTCCTTGATGAAACTCAATAAATTCAGTAAGATTAAGGTTAGAAACGCCGTCACCACTCAATATAATCGTTGTATCAGTATCA
>JBFLYE010000089.1 GCA_040756715.1 bacterium | reverse complement strand
AGGATAGGCCTAGAAGGAAGGACAAGAGATAAAGAAGTCGGGAGTCTGGAGTCTTGAGTCGGGAGTCTGGAGTCTTGAGTCGGGAGTCTTCCCATTTAAGTAAGATAAAGATAATTAAGCTGGCAAAGAAGGCATTCAGGGTGTATTTCTCGGCAATCACAGCTTGTTCCCAGAAGGTTAATGAGAAAGCCAGGATTAAGGAGGCAACAATGGATGGAATTATTGAGCTTGTAAGCTTCAGGGTGATAAAATAGACCAGCATACAAGTCAGGGAGGCAAATAAAGCTGATTGCATATTCATC
Organism: bacterium; assembly: GCA_040756715.1. NCBI lineage: Bacteria > bacterium. Next base: position 2,163 of record JBFLYE010000089.1, on the reverse strand, counting down.
CTGAAGGCAATGTTTCCAATAGGGATTAAGGTGATAAAAACCTTACCCAGTAAGGTATAGAGGGGATAACCGGGAGGATGGGCAATGCCTAAGGTGTAGGCAACGCTGATCAGCTCACCCGAATCATGGAATCCAACCGTTGGCGTTAATGTGTGCAAATAAACCCCAAATGAAACAAAGAAAACAAGAATGCCGAATGCGTAATCTATTGTTTTAAGAGGGATTAACCGCTCATCTTTGCTTTTCATAACCCCCATTATATCAAGCCTTTAGCCCAAAAATCAATCTCATAGGGTTTGGATTTACTCCCTTAGAATGCCCTGGGTGGAAACCCTGTAGATGTTATCAACGGGGTGAAATTCTAACAGAGTTTACCAATCTTTTTTAGGATAATATTTCCCGTAAGCTGTTGTAAAGCTTTTTAGTCTAATAAAAAAATTGTGGAAGTTTTAGGCAAGAGATTATACTATATCTATTTAGGTAGGCTATGATTTAAAAAACCGCCGATTAAAAGCAGTGATTGAAAGATGGAGCATATTTTAAAGAATGCGGTTGATTGGGCAAGGCTACTTGCTGCAAGTTATGCAGATGCCAGGGTTGTAATGAGAAAGACAGAATCTATTACTGTAAAGGATGGATGCGTTTATCCACTCTTTGGTGAAGAGATGGGTTTGGGAATAAGGGTTTTAAAGGATGGTGCTTGGGGATTTGCCTCGTCCTCCAGAATAGAGGAAGCCGAAAACATAGTAAAAAAGGCTATAGAGATTGCAAAAAGCTCAAGTGTTTCCAAAAAAAGTGATATTTCTTTTGAAAGAGATAAGCCCATTGTAGATAGCTATGAAACTCCCTGTAAAATAGACCCATTTAATGTTAGTGTTGAAAAGAAAATAGGGCTTTTGCTTGAATGTGACAAGCTTATGGGGAAAAATCCCAAAATAAAGACAAAAGAAGGGTCAATTTTCTCATTTTCTGAAGAAAAATTTTTTGCAAATACAGAGGGCTCTTTTATTTCTCAAAAGATTATAAGCTGTGGAGGTGGAATAACCTGTAATGCGGTTAGTAATGGAGAGGTTCAAACACGCTCATATCCGAATAATTTTGGGGGAGATTTTATAACAGGCGGATATGAGTTTATTGAAGAGGTAGATTTTCTTGGAAATGCAGAAAGAATAAAAGATGAGGCAATAGAATTGCTTAAGGCAGAAAAATGTCCTTCTGGAAAGAAAACCATTATTTTAGACAAAGCCCAGCTTGCCTTGCAGATTCACGAATCAATAGGACATCCAATAGAGCTAGATAGGGTTTTGGGACAAGAGGCAGCATATGCCGGGACAAGCTTTTTAACAATTGATAAGATGAATAGCTTTAAATATGGCTCTGAGATTGTGCAGGTCTTTGCAGATGCAACAATTCCAAAGGGATTAGGAACATTTGCCTATGATGACGAGGGAATTCCCGCTCAAAGGATTCCAATTATAAAAAATGGAATTTTTGTTGGATACTTAACCTCAAGGGAAACCGCATCTACCATTGGTCAAAAAAGCAATGGAACGATGAGGGCAGATGGATGGAACCGAATTCCCCTTATCAGGATGACAAATATAAATTTAGAGCCAGGGGAATGGAAATTAGAAGACCTAATTGCCGATACAGATGATGGCTTATTCTTTGAGACAAACAAATGCTGGAGCATTGATAACAAAAGGCTTAATTTCCAGTTTGGATGTGAGGTAGCAAGGGAGATAAAGGGAGGAAAAATGGGAAGGCTCTTTAAAGACCCTGTATATACAGGAATAACGCCTGTGTTCTGGAGTTCCTGTGATGCCATTACAAACAAAGACAATTGGCATATCTATGGCCTTCCCAATTGTGGTAAAGGACAACCAGGCCAGAAGATGTATGTAGGTCATGGTGTATCACCTGCAAGGTTTAGGGATGTAGAGGTTTTATGAAAGAAATTCATAGAGAGTAAAAAAATTTGACAAAAATTAGGGATAAATAGTATAAATTTAGTTAAATAATTTTAGGAGGAAGAAATGAAGAGAATTTTTCTTGGTTTGATGGTCAGCGGGGTTGTTTTTGGGCAACCAGACCATAGGCTTTCCATAAATGGAAACCTTGGGTTTGAGGTAAGATACATAGACATCAACAAGGATGTTGATG
>JBFLYE010000088.1:1544-14778 GCA_040756715.1 bacterium | reverse complement strand
AATGCCTGCTATATCCCATTCAAGCTTTCCAAGGATTCAAATGTTTCTCTTGAAATCTATAACATCTTAGGACAAAAGGTAAGGACAATAGAGCTAGGACAAAGAAAGAAAGGCTCATATACCCAAAAGGATAGGGCAATATTTTTTGACCTAAAAAATAATGCTGGACAAAACCTCTCCTCTGGATTATACTTTTACAAAATAAAGGCCGGGGACTTTTCTGCGGTTAAATCAATGATTGTGAAGTGAAAAAAATCAGCTTTTTTTGTATATTTGGAAAGGGGGGTAGCGGAAAACAATGGAATTGTAGATTTTAAATTGGTAAAATGAAAAAAATTTCTTTACAAATTTATTATAAAGAGATTAAAGTTATAGGAGGGAAAAAATGTTTATCTTGGAAGAGGAAAAACAAGAGGAGCAAAAGGAATTTAGAACCTTGATAAAGGTAATCGGTGTCGGCGGAGGAGGCTCAAATGCAGTATCCAGGATGTTTAATAGCTCAAATAGGGGTTGCCTTGAGTTTATTGTTACAAATACAGACCTTCAGGTTCTAAACACAAGCCCTGTTTCCCATAAGATTCAAATAGGTGCTAAGCTGACAAAGGGCTTAGGTGCAGGTTCTCTTCCCGAAATTGGAGAGAGGGCAGCACAGGAAGACAAGGAGGCAATAAGGGATGCATTGTATGGTGCGGATATGGTTTTTATTACCGCAGGAATGGGTGGTGGAACAGGAACAGGAGCTGCTCCCATTATTGCTGAAATAGCAAAGGATATTGGTAGCCTTACCGTAGCTGTGGTTACAAAGCCTTTTCTCTTTGAAGGCCAAAGGAGACAGCGTCAGGCAGAGGAGGGAATTTTAAAGCTTGCTGAAAAGGTTGATGCATTGATTACTATACCAAATCAAAGGCTTATTTCTGTTAGTGAAAAAAATACCTCTATCTCTGAGGCATTCAAGAAGGCAGACGAGGTTCTTTCTCATGGAATTCAAGGAATCACAGAGATGATAGTAACCCCAGGTCTTGTTAATGTTGATTTTGCTGATGTTAAGACAATTATGAACCAAAAGGGAAAGGCATTAATGGGTATAGGATTTGGAGAGGGAGAGGATCGGGCAAAAAAGGCTTCAAAAGAGGCAATAAACTCGCCATTGCTTGAGGAAACATCCATTGATGGAGCAACCGGAATATTGATAAATATAACCGGTGGTGAGGACCTTTCCTTATCTGAGGTAGATGAGGCTTGCAATTTAGTAATGGAGAAGGCAGATAAGGATGTTAATTGCATATTTGGGGCGGTTATTGACAAAAGCTTTGCTGGAAGGATGAAGATTACAGTAATCGCCACAGGTTTTGGAAGAAAAAGCAGTGGACTTTCTGCCTTAAAGCAAGAGATAAAACCAGAAGAAATCAAACATTCTATCCTCGAAGACTTAGAAATACCTGCATTTTTAAGAAGGTCGCGTTAATTGGCTAAGGTAGTTATTATTATTGGTTCAAAGGCTGAGATTAACTGGTCAAAAAGAATAGCCTCTTTTTTAGAAAAATTTGGAATAGAAGCTTCTTTAAGGATTGCATCAGCCCATAAGACACCCCTAAAATGCCTTGAAATTATTAAGGAATATGAAAACGACAATGTTGTCTTTATTACGGTTGCTGGAAGAAGCAATGCCTTGTCGGGATTGGTTGATTTCCAAACACACCTTCCTGTTATAGCCTGCCCTCCAAACCCAGAATGGTTTGATATATTCTCAAGCATAAGGATGCCCTCCTCTGTTGCTTCTATGCTTGTTTTAGAGCCAGAGAATGCAGCCCTTGCCGCTCTTAAAATACTGGGGCTTAAAGACAAAGAAATCCAAGAAAAAATAAGAGATTACCAAAAAAATATAAAGGAATCCCTGGCAACAAACGACTCCAATGGGTAGCGTAAAAGACATAGAGGTTTTAGAAGAACCAACAGTCACTAAACTCGGAAGGGCAAGGTTTGTATTTTCAGATAGATATTCTGTCTTTGATTGGGGAGAAATGCCAGATCTTATTCCACAAAAGGGAGCATCAAGTGCAATCCTTTCATCATACTTCTTTGAAAAATGCGAGAATAGGGGCATTAAAACCCACTATCTTAAGTCTTATAGAGAGAATGTAATTGAGGTTAAGCTATTAAGGGTTTTTAAGCCAGAATTTAAGGATGGCCATTATGATTATTCAATATATCAAAAGGAAAAGGGTTGTTTTTTGATCCCTATTGAGGTAATCTATAGAAATTATCTACCAAGTGGAAGCTCTATTTTTAGAAGGCTAAAAGAAGGAGAGATTACCCTTAGGGATTTGGGGTTGGATAAAGAGCCTATTCCAAACCAAAGGCTTCCTAAGCCAATATTGGATACCTCTACAAAGCTTGAAAGAACAGATAGGTACATAACTTGGGATGAGGCTTGTTCAATATCTGGATTAAGCAATAGGGAAATGGAAAAATTAAAAAATATAGCAAGTATCGTTAATGGCCTTATCACAGAAGAATTTTCAAGGATAGGCTTATTAAATGAGGATGGAAAGATAGAGCTTGGATTTGATGAGAAAAGGCATTTGATGGTGGTTGATGTCTTGGGAACATTGGACGAATGTCGGGCTACTTATGAGGGATTTCCCGTAAGCAAGGAGATAGCAAGGCTTTATTACAGAAAAACAGAGTGGTATAAGGCACAAGAAAAAGCAAAGAAAGAAGATAGGGAGCATTTTAAGGAAATATGCAAAGCAAAACCAGAGCCCCTTCCCGATAAACTAAAATTGCTAATCTCACAAATCTATTGTAGTGTATGCAATGAGATTACAAAAAGGGAATGGTTCAAAGTCCCTCCTTTAAGGGAGATAGTAAAAGGGATTAAGGAATATTATAAAATGATTTAGGATTTAATGGAAGATAAGGATAAAACAAGGCTTATTGAGATAATAGAGAAATATAAAGATGAGGGGTTAATTTCTGTTCTTCAAAAGACGCAAGAGGCATTCAACTACCTCTCTGAGGAGACCATTGTTATGGTTTCCAAATATATGAAAACTCCCCTTTCAAAAATATATGGCGTTATTACATTTTATCACCATTTCTCCCTTAAGCCACGCGGAAAATATACCATAAGGGTCTGTAGGGGAACAGCTTGTCATGTAAAGGGAGGAGAGGAAAATTTAACCCGAATAAAGAGGCTTATCGGCATAAAAGAGGATGAGGTGTCAGAAGATTTTATATGGGGTTTGGAAACAGTAGCCTGTGTTGGTGCCTGTGCTTTAGCCCCTGTTGTAATGATAAACGATGAATATTATGGTAAAATGAACCTTCATAAAACAGAGATGATTATAAACCATTATAGGGCAATAGAAAAAACAGGCAAATACATAAAATATGAAGATAGGGTCATCCAATGAGCTAAAAGAGTATAGGGAGAAAATTGTATCCTCTCGCAATCTACAAAAAACAACGATCTCCATTTGTAATGGCGCAGGGTGCCTTGCTTTGGGTGCAAAGAGGCTCTCAGAGCTCTTTGAGAGCGAGGTAAAAAAAAGGAATCTTGATATAGAGATATTAAAGACAGGATGCCCAGGCTTTTGTGAAAAAGGTCCTTTGCTTACTATCCTTCCTCAAGACATCTTCTATTCAAAGATAACCAGCGAGGATGTCTCCTTGATTATTGAAGAGACAATTATAAAAGGAAAGGTAATTGATAAACTCCTATACGAAGACCCAAATACAAAAGAAAAGATTATAAAAACATCTGATATTCCATTTTACAAGAAGCAAACAAGGAGGCTTCTTTCTTTAAATGGCAAAATAGACCCAACCAACATTTCCCATTACATCCAATACAATGGCTATTCTGCCTTATCTCTTGCCCTCTTTATTCCTCAAAATGAAATCATAGAAGAAGTAAAGAAATCTGGTCTTAGGGGAAGGGGAGGAGGTGGTTTTCCCACAGGGATGAAATGGGAGTTTTTAAGAAAAGAGAAATCCCCTGTAAAATACATTATCTGCAATGCTGATGAGGGAGACCCCGGTGCATTTATGGACAGGGCCCTTATGGAGGGAAATCCCCATTTAATCTTGGAAGGGATGATTATAGGAGGCTATGCTACAGGTGCTAAAGAGGGCTTTGTCTATGTGAGAACAGAATACCCCCTAGCCCTTAAACACATTACCATTGCTATTAAAGAGGGAGAAAAATTGGGTTTTTTGGGTGAAAATATTCTAGGCTCTGGATTTTCTTTTAAAATAAAGGTAAGGGAGGGTGCTGGTGCATTTGTCTGTGGAGAGGAAACTGCCCTCATTGCATCCATTGAGGGGAAAAGGGGAATGCCAAGGCCAAGACCCTCATACCCTATAAAATCCGGGCTTTTTGGAAAGCCTACCTTGATAAACAATGTAGAGACATTTGCCAATATTCCCTATATCATCCAAAATGGAGGGGATAATTATGCAAAAATTGGAACAAAAACATCAAAGGGAACAAAAATCTTTGCTTTGGCTGGAAAGGTTAAACATACAGGCCTGGTTGAGGTTGCAATGGGAACAACCTTAAGGGAGATTATCTTTGAAATTGGTGGAGGGATTTTAGGGGAAAGGGAATTTAAGGCTGTTCAGCTTGGAGGGCCTTCGGGAGGGTGCTTATCTTCAAAAGACCTTGACATTGGTGTTGATTATGAAAGCCTGATTTCAAAAGGTGCGATAATGGGCTCAGGCGGAATGATTGTTATGGATGAGACAAATTGTATGGTTGAGCTTGCAAGGTTCTTTATGGAATTTGTTCAGAATGAAAGCTGTGGAAAGTGTGTGCCTTGTCGGATTGGAACAAAAAAGATGCTTGATATTTTAACCCGTCTAACCAAAGGAAAAGGGAAGCAAGAAGACATTCTAGAGCTTAAAAGGCTTGCTAAATTGATAAAGGAATCTTCCCTTTGCGGACTTGGTCAAACCGCCCCTAATCCTGTCCTTTCAACCATAGAAAATTTCCCAGAGGATTACAGGGTTCATATTGAAGAAAAATTTTGTCCCTTATGCAAAAGCAAGGGTGTATTTCCTGTTCGTCATTGGTCTTTCTCTAAACCCGAAGAGCCAAAAAAGGAATGACCATAAAAGAGGAGATAGAGAGTGATATAAAAAAGGCGGTAAGCTCATTTAACATAAAAGAAGGGCTTCCAGAGCTACAGCTTACCTCAACCACAAAGGAGGAATATGGAGATCTTACCACAAATTTTTCCTTTATCCTTGCAGGCTCTCTTAAAATTAAACCAGAGAAAGCAGCAGAGCTTCTTAAATCAAAAATAGAGGGCAAATATATTGAAAAAATGGAGGTAATTGGAGGGTTTTTGAATATATGGATAAAGGATGAAAGATTATATCAAGAGATGGAAAAGCTCAATAAAAATGAGGATTTTGGAAGGCTTTTAATTGGCAAAGGAAAAAAGGTTTTAATTGAGTTTGTTAGTGCAAACCCAACAGGACCCCTTCATATAGGTCATGGAAGGGGTGCAGCATATGGCTCCTCTATAGCAAAAATTCTTGAATTCTCTAGCTTTTCTGTGGAAAGAGAATATTATGTCAACAATGTGGGAACACAGATTGACCTGCTTGGAGAATCATTAAGGGCAAGGTATCTTAATCTACCTATTCCAGAGAATGGCTATAAAGGTGATTACCTTATAGAGATTGCAAAGCAAATCAAAGAAGATGCAAGGAATAAGCCATTAAAATATTTTAAAGAATTTGCATATTCAAATATCCTTTCTGGAATAAAGGATGAGCTTTTAAATTTTGGTGTAGAATTTAATAGATTTGAGTATGAAAGCAATTTGTATGATAATAGAAAGATTAACAACCTCATTTCATCATTAAAGGAGCATTCTTATGTAAAGGATGATGCCCTATGGCTTAAGACATCAAGTGTTTCTGATTGTAAAGATAGGGTTTTGGTAAGGAGAAATGAAAGACCAACATATTATGCAGGAGACCTTGCCTATCATAAGGAGAAATTTGAGAGGGGATATGACCTTTTGATAAACCTGTGGGGAACAGACCATCATGGCTATATTGAAAGGATAAAATCTGGGCTTTCCCTGATGGGATATAATCCAAATATGCTTAAAATCATCCTCTATCAATTGGTAACCCTGAAGAGGAAGGATAAGCTTGTCTCTATGTCAACCAGGGCGGGTGAGTTTATAACCCTAAAAGAGGTTATCGATGAAGTGGGAAGGGATGCCACCAGGTTTTTTCTTTTAACAAAAAAATCTGATACACACCTTGAGTTTGACCTGGAATTGGCAAAGAAGGAATCGGCGGAAAACCCTGTTTATTACATCCAATATCTCCATGCAAGGGCTTGCTCTATTTTAAGGGAGGCAGAGAAAAAAAATATCAGAAGAGAAAATCCAGATTATCGCCTTTTAACCCTAAAGGAGGAGCATAGGCTAATGACACACCTTTGTTTATTTCCCGATGAGGTAAAGGCATCAGCTATTTTCCTTGAGCCACACAGGATTGCAAATTATCTTATCACCCTTGCCTCTATATTCCATAATTATTACCATCACCACAGGGTAATCTCAGATGATCTAGCTCTTACAAAAGCAAGGCTTTGTTTAATAAATGGCTCAAGGATTGTTGCAAAAAATGGGCTTTCTTTGCTTGGAATATCTGCTCCTTGTGTAATGTGATTAAAAAATTTTCTTTACTTTTCTTGGCGTTATTATATAAAATAGCAATAGAATGGCTGAAATAATAGATGGAAAGAAAATAGGAGAAGAAATAAGGGCTGAATTAAGGGGACGGATTGATGAGCTAAAGAAAAGGGGGATAACCCCTGGCCTTGCTACAATCCTTGTAGGAAGCAATCCCGCATCCATTGTTTATGTCCGAAACAAAACATCTGCCTGCGAAAAGCTTGGAATATACTCAAGGCAATACAATTTAGAAGAAAATATAACCTCTGATCAACTTATCTCCCTCATTGAAGGGATAAATTCTGATAAAAGCATACATGGAATCCTTGTTCAGCTTCCCCTTCCTTCACATATAGATGAAAATTTGGTTTTGTCTTCTATATCGCCCAATAAGGATGTTGATGGCTTTCATTATTATAATGTGGGGAAATTCTTTTTAGAAAAGGATTTTTATAAGATGAAAGAAAATAAACTTTTTCTTCCTTGCACACCCTATGGGATTATGGAAATGCTTATAAGATCTTCTGTTAAAATAGAAGGGTCTAATGCTGTTGTCTTGGGAAGGTCAAATATTGTTGGAAAACCCATAGCCCTCCTTCTCCTTTCTGCTAATGCTACAGTTACAATATGCCATTCAAAGACAAAGAACCTTTCTGATATTTGTAAAGGAGCTGATATATTAGTCGCTGCCATAGGAAAGGCAAAATTTGTAAAAGAAGATATGGTAAAAGAGGGTTCTTGTGTTATCGATGTGGGAATAAACAGAATGGGTGAAAAGATTGTTGGCGATTGCGATTTTGAAAATGTATCTAAAAAGGCAGGGTTTATAACCCCTGTCCCCGGTGGCGTAGGTCCTATGACCATAACAATGCTTCTTGTTAATACAGTAACCTCTGCAGAAAAACAAAATGGAGAATGACATTATAAAAAGGGCAATAAGAGAGGTTGAAACAAAGATAGGAAAGGAAAGCGATAAAGCAAAAAAAGAAAAACTAGAAAAGGCATTGTTCTATGAAAAGAATTTTCCAAAGATAAATCCAGGAATTGTTACAAAAGGGGTCGTGGTTGGAAAAAGCAATGAGGGCATCCTTATTTCTATTGGGCTAAAAGAGGAGGGAATAATTCCATTTAATGAATTATCTTTAAAGGAGTTTAAAAGCCCTGATGATATTGTCCAAATAGGGGATGAAATAGAGGTAATTGTTTTATCCAATAATAATGGAAATTTTATCCTTTCAAAAAAGAGGGCAGACCTTAAAAAGGCCTTAGATAGAATTCAAAATGCGTTTTCTAAGGATGAGGTTATTTCTGGGATGATTTCTTCTCAAGTAAAGGGGGGATTGGTAGTTGACCTTGGTATCCCTGGATTTATTCCCATTTCCCATATAAAGAAAGAACCTGTAAGGAATCTTGAATCATATGTTGGGAAAGAGGTTAGACTTAAGATTCTTGAATTTGATAGGAAAAAAAAGGATGTCGTCCTTTCTTTGAGAAAGGTAGAGGAGGATGAGAAAAGGAAAAGGAGGGAAAGGCTTATCAATGAGTTGGAAAATGGGAAAATTGTTTCTGGAAAGGTTGTAAAGCTTACAGATTTTGGTGCTTTTGTTGATATTGGAGGGATTCAGGGCCTTATCCCTCTCTCTGAGCTTTCCTACAGAAATATAAAGCACCCCAAAGATGTTTTAAAGAAAAGTGAAGTAGTTCCTCTTGTTGTGATAAAGGTTGATAAAGAAAATCACAGGGTTTCATTAAGCCTTAAGGATGCACTCCCTTCACCCTGGGAGACCATAAGGAATAGATTAGATATTGGTTCTGTAGTTTCTGGAAGGGTATCAAAGATAACACCAAACTATGCCTTTGTAACCATTGATGATGTTGAGGGATTTCTTCCAAAGAGGGAGATGGATAAGGAGGCATTAAGTGAAGGTCAGGAGATAGAGGTAAGGGTAATAGAGCTTAATCCAGAAAAACAAAAGATGACATTGAGCTTAAAAGGCATAAAAGAAGATAACCAGGTAGAAAGATTCCTTAGAAGCCAAAGAAAGGGTGGATTTACACTTTCTGAGATTTTAGAGAGCAAGCAAAACAAAAAAATGCAAAGATCAAAACGCAATAAGTGGAAGTAGAATCCCCTGCCAAGATAAACCTTTCTTTAGTAGTAGAAGGAAAAAGAAATGATGGCTTCCATAATATAAAAACAATATTCCAGACAATAAGTCTCTTCGACAAGATAAAGATATTTCCAGCCCCTGCATTAAGTGTTTTTTGCCCTCCTATTTTAGAAAAAGAAAATCTTGTCCATAAAGCAGCCCTTTCTTTACTTGAATATACAGGTGGCAAAAAGGGGGCAAAAATTGTAATTAAAAAGCATATTCCCATATCTGCTGGCATGGGTGGAGGTTCATCAAATTGTGCAGAATGCCTCCTTGCTTTAAATAGATTTTGGGGGCTTTCCCTCTCTTTAGATGAATTAAAAAAAATAGGGGAAAGGCTTGGAGCCGATGTTTGCTTTTTCCTTGAGAAGGGAACATGTTTAGGAGAAGGAAAGGGAGAAAAACTTATAAAGCTTCCCTTAATCCCGGATTGTTTTTTTCTCCTTGTTGTTTTTCCATTTAAGGTATCCACAAGGGAGGTATATCAAGAATGGGGAATGGGGAGTGGGGAGTGCGGAGTGCGGAGTGCGGAATGCGGAATAGAGAAGATGATTTTGGCAATAAAAAATGGGGATATTTTTGGGATTGCAAAGAATTTACATAATTGTCTTGAATCTGTAACCATAAGAAAATATCCAGAGATTGGAAAAATGAAGGAATATCTTATAAAAGGGGGTGCCTTAAATGCCTTGATGTCAGGTTCAGGCCCTACATTATTTGGGATTTTTAACAAAAGAAAGGATGCAGAAAGGGTAAGAAAAGCCCTGCTTTATCTTAGGATAAAGGCAAAGGTTGTAAAACCGATATGAAAAGCGTTCTTGTGGGAATGAGCGGTGGTATCGATTCCTCTGTTTGTGCCTATTTGCTTAAGGAAAAAGGGTATAATGTTATTGGGATAACATTTAAGATGGAGGAAGATGAAAATAGGTGTTGCAAAATAAATGATGTAAAAAATATAGCCGCTAAATTGGGAATCCCTCATTATTCAATAGACATTAAGGATAGCTTTAAAAAAATGGTAATTGATAAATTTGTAGCATGTTATAAAAATGGGATAACGCCAAATCCCTGTATAATGTGCAATAAATACATAAAATTTAATTTTCTCTTAAAAAAAGCACAAGAATTGGATGTAGAATATATTGCCGCAGGCCATTATGCAAGGATAGAAAAGGGAAGGCTTAAGAAAGGGATTGATTTAAAAAAAGACCAATCATATTTTCTCTATCCAATAAAAAGGGAATATCTTAAGCATATTCTAATGCCACTTGGATGCAGGACAAAGGATGGGGTAATAAAAATTGCAAAGAAATTGGGATTTCCCATAAAAAAAGAGAGCAGCGAGATATGCTTTATCCCTAATAATGATTATAAAAAATACCTTTTGGAAAAACACCCCGATTTAGTAAAAGAAGGCCCTATTTTGGATAAATTGGGGAATGTTTTAGGAAGCCATCCTGGAATTTCATTTTTTTACCATTGGACAGAGGGAAAAAATAGGCATTTCAGCAAGGAAGCCCCTCTATGTAATCAGGATAGATAAAGAGAAAAATGCAATTATTGTAGGAGAAAGGGAAGGGCTTTATAAAGACGAATTAAACTTAGGGGATATAAATCTTTTTGTTGATATAGAAGAACCCAGAAATGTATCTTGCAAAATAAGGTATAGAAGCCAGGACGAACCAGCAATTGTGAGAAAAATTGAGAAGGGTAGGCTAGCGGTAAAATTTGAAAAGCCCCAATTTGCCATTACCCCTGGCCAATCTGTTGTGTTTTATGAGGGAGATGTTGTTCTTGGGGGTGGAATAATAGAATGAATGAAATGCGGAATGGGGAATTTAGAATGCGGAATGAAAAAGCAAAAATCCCGAATCCCAAAGTCAATGCGTTTCTTCTTTTGGGTTCAAATATTGGAGATAGGTCTAAAAATATTGAAAATGCCCTATCCTTTATTGATAAAATAGCATCCATAATTAAAACATCAAGAATTTATGAGACAGAACCCTGGGGATATAAAGACCAACCATTTTTTTTAAATTGTGCGATAAAGATTGAGACAAACCTTTCACCCCAAAATCTTCTTTTAAAGCTTAAAGAAATTGAGAAAACGATAGGAAGAAAAAGGGCAAAAAAATATGGCCCAAGGATAATCGATATTGACATCCTCCTCTATGGAGAGCTTGTAATTAACGAGAAAGACCTTGTTATTCCTCATAAGAAGCTTATAAATAGAAAATTTGCCCTTGTTTGTCTTCAAGAAATAGCAGAGGATTTTATTCATCCCATACATAAGAAGACAATTTCTGAGCTTCTTTTAGAGCTTGATAAAAAATGAACATCCTTTTTTTAGCAACATCAGATTTTGCAATTTTGCCTTTAAAGGGGCTTTTTGAGAAGAAACACAATATTAGCCTAATAACAAAGCCAGATAAGCCAAAGGGAAGGGGCCTTAAAATCTTTCCAAATCCTTTAAAGCTCATCGCAGAATCTCTTGGAATAAGGGTTTTTCAAACTGATGACATTCTTCCTATTATTTCACAAATCTCTTTTGATCTAATTGTGGTTGTTGCTTATGGCAAGATATTACCAAAGGAGATAATTTCAAACTATAAGGCGATAAACCTCCATCCATCCTTGCTTCCAAAATATCGGGGAGCATCTCCAATTAGCTGGGCTTTGATAAACCAAGAGGAGAAAACTGGTGTAACCATATTCTGGATGGATGAGACAATGGATGGAGGCGATATAATTCTCCAAAGAGAAATTGATATTTCAGAAATTGATGATTATGAAAGCCTATCTTTAAGGCTTTCTGAAATAGGAAAAGATGCCCTAAGGGATGTAATTTCTTTGATTGAAGAAGGAAAGGCAGGAAGGAAAAAACAGGAGGGCATTCCCACATTTGCTCCAAAGATAAAAGAGGCTATTGAGCTTGATTTTAAAGAGGAAAATAGGAAGATTTTTAACCTTATAAGGGGTGTTCCAAAGGACCCTGGTGTTTGGATGAGACTTTATAATGAAAGGATAAAGGTATTAAAGGCAAGGCTCTCTGAGATTGAGGGAGAGCCTTTAAAAATACTGGGAAAAAAGGATAAAGGGTTAATTATAGGTTGTGGCAAAGGCTCAATTGTCCTTGATTTGGTTCAAAAAAGTGGGAAAAGGCCTATCTCTGGCTATGAGTTTCTTTGTGGAGTTAAAGGGAAAAATCGGGATTTAAGGATTTAAGGATTCGGGATAATCCCAACGCACAAAATTCTAAACAGAATAGCTCAAGGCTGAAGGGTCAGAGTTTGAGCCAAGAGCCTAGAGCAGATTTATTTAGGATTTTGGAATACGAAGGGAAAGCGAAGCCATTTAGGATACCTAAACATAGGGAATAATTGTTTATGAAGACAAAATTTTCAACCTATTTCTTAGATGCAACCATTGAAGACAAGAAGAAGAAAGGAGAGGATTTACGGGTTCGGTTGATAGAAAAGGTTTTTAATGCGTTGAACAAATTATCTATAGAGATTCCATTTAAGGAGGCATATCTCTTTGGTTCAATAGTTAAACAAGGAAGATTTATGAAAGATTCTGATATAGACATTGGATTTTTGGGATTAAAAGACTATAATTTTTTTAAGGCAATGTCTTTTATCTCAAGTGAGGTTGGGGTAGATGTGGATATTGTTCAATTGGAAGGCCATAGGCTTAAGAATAAAGTGAAAAAGGAAGGTATAAGATGGATAAGGGAAGATTAGCTATATTAAAGGCAGATGTAAAGGCTCAAGTAAGGGATATAGAAAATATATATATAAAACTTGAAGAGCGTAGAGGGAAAAAGGGAATGCCAGGAATAGAAAGCATTGGGTATCAATTGCACAACCTCTATTGTGCCTTTGAGGATTTATTCAAAATAATAGCTGATACATTTGAAAATTACATTTCTGATAAAAGTAGATACCATTTGGAACTACTTAAAAGAATGACCATTTCCATTGAAGGGGTTCGGCCGCCTTTTATCTCACAGAAAAGCTATGTTTTATTAGATAACCTTAGAGCCTTCAGACACTTTTTTCGGCACGCCTATTCTTATGAACTGGATAAAAGAAAGGTTAGATTGATTCTTGAAGATGCAATGAAACTTAAAGAAATCTATAGCAAAGATATACAAGAATTTCTAGATGTTTTACAAGAAAAGTAACATTAAATGTAAATAAAGGAGGTAGAAATTTAAGATTTATTCTCCTTCCTTGAAGAAAGGGGGAATGAAAGGGGGTAGATTAAAGTGGTAAAGATTGCTGATGTTAAAGCAAGAGAGGTCTTTGACTCAAGGGGAAATCCAACCATTGAGGTGGATGTTGTCCTTTCTGATGGAACAATGGGAAGGGCAGG
>JBFLYE010000088.1:0-1534 GCA_040756715.1 bacterium | reverse complement strand
CACATCTGAAGCACTTGAGATGCGCGATAAAGGAGAGAGGCTTAAAGGAAAAGGCGTTCTAAAGGCTGTTTCCAATGTAAATACAAAGATTAAAGAAAGCCTTTTAGGATTAAATCCCCTATCCCAAAGGGAGATTGATTCTTTGCTCATTAAACTTGATGGAAGTGAAAACAAGGAAAACCTTGGAGCAAATGCAATCCTTGGTGTTTCTATGGCAGTGGCAAGGGCTAGTGCAGGATTCCTTAAACTCCCCCTTTATAGATACATCGGAGGTTCAAATGCCCATATCCTTCCTTATCCTCTTTTAAATATCATAAACGGTGGAGCTCATGCAAACAATAGGCTTGATGTTCAAGAATTTATGATAATTCCCCATAAGGCAGACACATTTAGAAACGCCTTTGAAAAGGCGGTAAATATATACCATACCTTAAAGGAGATAATCTCCAAAAGGGGATATTCAACCTCTGTAGGTGATGAAGGTGGATTTGCACCCGACCTATCATCAACCAAGGAGGCATTAAATTTAATTGTTGAAGCAATAGAAAAGGGAGGTTATAAAGCTGGAGAGGAGGTATCAATTGGATTGGATGTGGCAGCAAGTGAGATTTATCGGGATGGGATATATCATATTGATAATCAAAGATTAGGAAGTGATGAGCTTATAGAATATTACCAAAGCCTTATCGGGCAATTCCCCATTATTTCAATTGAGGATGGCCTTTCTGAGGAAGATTGGGATGCTTGGGAGAAAATGACAGAAAAATTAAAGAATATTCAAATTGTGGGCGATGATATATTTACCACAAACCCAAAGAGGCTTAAAAAGGGCATAGAGCGAAATATTGCTAATGCTATTCTTATAAAGCTTAATCAAATAGGAAGCCTGACAGAGACCTTAGATACAATAGAGCTTGCAAAAAGAGGGGGGTATAAGATTATAATATCACATCGGTCGGGAGAAACAGAGGATAGTTTTATTGCAGACCTTTGCGTTGCCACGCAGGGAGGACAGATAAAATCTGGAGCACCGGCAAGGACAGAGAGATGCTGTAAATACAATCAGCTTTTGCGTATTGAAGAAGAATTGGGAAATTCCAGTATTTATGGAGGATGTTTTTAAAATGAAGCGGCTTGTTGTTTTTGGGATTATTCTTTTAATAGCAAGCTTTACCCTTATTCCCTCTTATGTAAAACAGATGAGGCTTAAAACAAAAGCCGATGAATATACAAAGCAAATTGAAGAGCTAAAAAAGAGAAATTTAGAGCTTACAAAAAAAAGGGATATACTAAAAAGGGCTGATTATGATACAATAAGAAAAGAGGCAACAAAACTTGGGCTTATAAAAGAAAGAGAAAGGATTATCAGATTTTATAAAAAATAAGTTTATTCAGCCACTGATTGACACGGATTAGCACGGAGATATAAAATATATTTATAGTTAATTCCATAACGCTTTACAAAATGTATGTGTTTAGATAATCTTAAGGAAAACTTTATAAAATTATGAATTTTGAATGTTGAATTTTGAAT
>JBFLYE010000087.1 GCA_040756715.1 bacterium | reverse complement strand
CCGACCAAGGCAAAAACAATTACAAAATATTTAGAGGGTAAATACAATGTCATTGCCTCAATGGGCCATATCCGAGACCTTCCCGAGAATGAACTGGGGATAAACATAGATAAAGGCTTTGAGCCAAGGTATATCACCATTAAGGGAAAGGAAAAGACCATCCAGAATATAAAGAAAGCCTCTGAAAATGCAGATTCTATATTCCTTGCCCCTGACCCTGATAGGGAGGGAGAGGCAATAGCTTGGCATCTTGCCTATTATATTAAGAAAGAGCCAATTCATCGGCTTATTCTTCATGAAATAACCAGGGAGGCAATAAATTCTGCCCTATCCCATCCGACATCCATTGATAGAAACAAGGTAGATGCCCAGCAGGCAAGGAGGCTTTTAGACCGGCTTGTCGGCTATAAGATAAGCCCCTTACTTGGTAAAAAAGTAAGAAAGGGGCTCTCTGCCGGAAGGGTTCAATCCGTTGCCTTAAGGCTTATCTGTGAAAGGGAGGAGGAAAAAGTATGATTAAAAATACATCTCCTAAACCGCAGACAACTATGTTTGGAACCTATGAATTTCCCTCTTATGAGGAGATTATGGAATCTTACGCTAAAGAATTTGCAAATTATGTCCTTCCAAAGGGTGATACCATATTTGGTTTCTGGATGCAGACATTGGCTGATCTGGAATTTTTGGATTTGGAATTACAAGGCATAACTTCCGAATATACAATTGACCCAGTAAATAGGGTAGTTAACTTCAAGGGTGATGAAGAATTTATAAGATTAAGGGTTGCCCATCTTGAAAAAGTAAAAGGAAAAACTACCCTTTACACTGATTTGGTGGATAAATTCGGTGATACCAATGCATATTGTTTTCACAATCTTTATCCCTATAAAGGTAAATTTTATCCAAGGGTCGTCAGAACCTTGATAAATGCCTTTAACTTAAACCAAAATTCACTTCTTTTAGACCCTTTCAATGGTTCTGGCACAGCCACACACGAGGCTTCTCTTATGGGAATTAAAAGCGTGGGTATAGATGTTACGCCGATGGGAATTATTTTATCCGAATTAAAAAACGATTTACTCTTTATTGATGAGCAGAAGCTAAATTTTACCCTGAAGGAATTACAGGATATTATTCAAGCCATAGAAAATAAAAAATGGGAGCATTCTAACCCTTTAATTTACAAGTTAATGTTGGCAGTGTATTTTGATACACAAGATGCCTTTGTGCGAACCTCAAGATACAACAAAAAAGGCAAAATGGGTCTCTTTATTGAAAAGTTAAACTACATAAAAAATTGCCATAAAAAGACAATAGAGATTAAAGAAAAATATGGACTTAAATTTGAACCAGCCAGTATTATAGAAGGTGATATACTTAAACTAAAAACCATAAGTGAAATGCAAGAAATGTTTGATGCCTGTATTACAAGCCCACCTTATTATTTTTCAATAGACTATGTGGGAAAAGACAAAATTGCTTACGATTATCTTGGTGCAGATATGAAAAAGATTTCTTCTAAATATCTGGGGATGAAAAATAACACACAGGTAAAAGCTGGCTATAGTGGATTACCTGCAAGGGTTGCTATGTATTACCAGGACTTGAAAGAATCCATAAAAAATATCTTCTGGGCATTAAAACCGGGAGGTAAATTAGCAATTATAATTGGCGATAGCACGGTTGGTGGTAAAAAAATCCCGACCACTATGACCACCAAAAAATTCTGTGAAGAAGCTGGGTTTAGGTTTAAAAAATTGATATTTAATCCCCTTTTGGGAGCGCGCAATAGAGCAATAAGGGGAGAAAGTGTAATAATCTGCGAAAAGGAGAAATAAATATGATTACAAAGAGGAATCTTCTCTGTGTAAAGGCGAAAGAAAAATTAGATGTGGGCCAGATATTACTCTATGAGCCTTATAAAAATATATTGATAAACTTTAAGGAGTTATGCATTAATGTTAATGCTAAAGATTTTGACCCTGTAGCCAAGGTTTACGATGGGTTATTGAGTGTTCCTTCTGAAATTAGAGAATACTATGAGGCTTTATTAGGTGTTAGCTCATATTATCATCATAGCCAAGGCGGTAGGGGGAAGTATATTGAAAAGAAAATTGCCTCCTCTTTTGAAACTTGTTCTCTTGAGATAGAACTTAGCAAACTTCCATTTTGGTTAGAATATCCATCCCTTCATAAAAAGAAGGGAATCTTTACTATGCAGGGATTGGCATCAGAGGAAAAGAAAATTTTAAGAACAATTGAATGGGATTGGCTAGGTGATAGGGATGTAAGTAGTGATGTAGGAAGCATTATCCAAGATGAGAAAACAATGGTGTTGGTTGAACTCAAAAATAGGGTGGATACGGGAGGAACGGCGGGAAGGCGAGAAATCTGGACATCGGAGAAGTTTGGAATTTTTGTAGAATATTTAAAATCCAATAAAAAGTTGTTTAGAAAAGGTGGCAAGGAATTTTCATTAGCAGAATTACTTGAGAATTTTGGAATTGAAATTGTTGAAATATACATTGGTGTCTTGTTTGACAAAGGAGATAATCCCGCAACCCTTAAGAGCGACAAAACCAATGGCTTTTATTCTTCAAGCAAGCAAGGTTTTGAATATCTGCAAAATTTGATTAAACAAAATTTAAGTATAAAAATAATCAACGAAGATTCTGAAAGCTTACAGATGGAGCTTGGTTTAAGCTATTCAAATCTAAAAGTAAAGATAGGTGCTTTATATGGAAATGATATTACCCTAAAACTTTTTAGAAAAAGCTTTCCTGTATCTGATTTACTTTTATTGAAATATGATGATATTTGGTTATCCCAACTAATAACCATTGAGGAAAGAGCTATGTTGCTCAAGTGTCAGAAGAATTTTGCTACAACCTTTTTAGAGCTATTAAAGAGAGATATGGATTTGAGAATAAAGTATGATGCCATAATAAATTCTGAATGCGAGGAAATTGAACTTAATGCGATGGTAAATTACTTGCTTAATAAATACACAGCCATTTTTGAAGATAAAATATTACCTAACAGAAAAGATAAGACCCAGTATTTAGCAGATGTAATTCAGGTTTTATGTGCGGCGGAGGCATAATCTTTTAAAATGAAACCCCTTATTATTGTGGAAAGCCCGACCAAGGCAAAAACAATTACAAAATATTTAGAGGGTAAATACAATGTCATTGCCTCAATGGGCCATATCCGAGACCTTCCCGAGAATGAACTGGGGATAAACATAGATAAAGGCTTTGAGCCAA
>JBFLYE010000086.1 GCA_040756715.1 bacterium | reverse complement strand
ATCCATCTTTCTTCTCTTAAGAATAGAGGATAATCCATCTTACAAAAACATTGCCTTTGCTGGAATTTCTTTAGGTCTCTCTGCCTTAGCCAGGGCAAATATCTTGCTCTTTATTCCCTTTCTTCTTATTTGGATGTTAAGAAACTCAAAACTCAAAACTCAAAACTCAAAACTATTAAGATATGGCTTTCTCTGCCTAATTGTCCTTCTTACCATCTCTCCTGTAACAATAAGAAATTATCTTGCCTCAGGCAAATTTGTTCTAATCTCAACCAATGGGCCAGTTAATCTATGGATAGGGAATAATCCGTATGCAACGGGTGGATGCGCCTATCCTCCTTCTGATTATTCAGAAAAGATATATAAAAAGGTAAAAGAAAAGGGAAATAGAGCATATATAGAGGAGGTATTAAGATTTATAAAGAAAGAACCAAAAAGATGGCTTTTTCTCTTATTTAGAAAATTCTTTCTTTTTTGGAGTAGGATTGAAATGGAAAACAATATCAACACTTCAGTTCAAAAGGGCTATTCATCCCTCCTTAACCTCCCTATTTTTATTGGATTTGGCATAATTGTCCCTTTAGGATTAACTGGGATTTTTCTTTCAACAAGACTTTGGAAAAAGATATTTCTTCTTTATATCTATATCCTTTGTGAAATGTGTGGTATTGTGATTATGTTTGTTTTAGGAAGATATAGAATCTGTTTTGTTCCTGTGCTTATTATCTTTTCCTCTTTCTGCCTATTTTGGTGGTATGAGAAGATTAAGAAAGAAAAGGCTAAAGTCTTTTTTTCTTTAATTCCTCTAACTTTATTTATCAGCCTTGTCTATTCCCAAGATATTTCAGGAAGGCTTTATCCCCTCTTTCATCCAGGGGGAATCCATTTCAAGAAAGAAAATGTAGTAATTATAAAGGACAATAGCGATGATAAGAAGATAAATGAAAATCCATTTATCCTGAAAGGAAAAGATAAGATTAAGAAGGAGTTGATTATTACAGAAGATTTACAAGAGTTTAAAGAAGCTATTCTCTTTCTGGCATATACAACAAGGGTGATATTTTATCCACCCAATAGGCACATTCCAGAGAAGGGAGGAAGAGTGACCATCAATATTAACGAGAAAACGGAAAAGGATGTTTATCTTTCAAGTACCAATGGATTTGTTCAGAATAGCTTGATAGAACTTGATTCCAATTTCTTTTACAAAGGAAAGAATGTAATTACTATATCATCTATTGAAGAGGGTGTCTTTCTATTCCCAATAGACGAATCCCTTGACTTTAAAAGATCATTCTTCTTAAAAGAAGGCAAGTGGGAAAGAATAAAAAATGGAGAGTTTATGATATGGCTGGAATTGGTAAGATAAAAAATTTTTCTGTTGCTACTTTGTCAATGTTAAATTTAATTACTACAAAATATGTTAAAATTTTAAGCTGCAATTTCTTCATATTCCCTTTGACTTAAAAACTCTTGTAATTTCTTTATAAAACCCATTAACTCTCCCCTTCTTTGCTAAATAAGTTTTATGAATAACCTTCCCTTTATAAAGAATATAAACCTTCCCATTACCAAGAACACAGACCTCAACCACACATCCGGCAAGGGAAATTTTGAAATACGAAGTATCTTGCGAGCGAAGCGAAGCAAAAATCAGAGGGAGGAAGTTGGATTATATCTTTCTCAAATTTGATTGTATTGTCATTATTGACCTTTCTTTCAAATCTCTTACAGAATACAAGGTCAAGATTACATCCAGAAAGAAGGGGTTTAAAGACACCCTCAATTCCTTCTGTTTTAGCAAACTTTTTGTTGTAGTAAGGGATAAATTCTTCCTTGAGGAATCTATTGCCTCACTATAATCCTTAATTCCATTTAATGCCATCTCTTTTATTAGTCTATCCTGAAGTGTCCTAAATGATCTTTCTATCCTACCCTTTGCCTGGGGCGAATTGGCTGGAATAAGGGTTATACTTAGCTCCTTTAAGGCTCTTTGTATATGGGTATCTTCTTGTTCAATA
>JBFLYE010000085.1 GCA_040756715.1 bacterium | reverse complement strand
CCAAAATTCAAAATTTAGAATTCAAAATTTTATAAAACTTAACCTTTTTCAATTCAAAATTCAAAATTTAGAATTCAAAATTTCTTAAATACTATTTTTGCACTAAGTAATGGAAGATACTATAGAAGGGGTTTAAAGCATAAAAAATTACAGAAAAGATTATCAAAAAGCATTACAGAGTATTACAGGTTGTATTACAAAGGAATTAAAAATCAGTGTTTCATCCAAAGTCCATCTGTGGCTGAATAGTTACTGTTTTTTTAAAAATAAGTGTCTAACTTGCGTTTTACACCAAATCTGCATAGATTTCACTATTAGGGTTATTTTCAGACACCACCGAAAAATCTTGCGTCTCATTATCCATTTTCTATCTTAAACAAGCTTAAGGTGCCGTTCAGATTGGCGGTGAGGATTAGGAGATTGCCACTTTTATCCTCAGTTACGCTTATACCCCTCGGTATCCATAAAAGATGGATACACTGAATTTCATTGCCGCTGGCTACATCCCAGAGCCTGAGGGTTCTATCACTTGATGAAGAGAGGATGCTTTTGCCATCCGGGGAGAAGGCACAACCGTTCACCGAATCATCATGTTTCAGGTTAGGTGAGCCAAAGAATCCTTGAAGGGACCTACCTACATTCCTTGAATAATATCCAAAGTTTTTATCCTCAGGATGGTATCCCTGGGTATCAAGACAAAGGACATTAGAATAGAAGAAAGAAGACTCATCCCGCCATTTCCTTTGCCAGGCATCAATCATCTCCTTTTGGACTATCTTCTCTAATAAGTTCATTCGTAGATTGAGCAATTCAGAGGAGGTATCAAAGAAATTTTCAGCGGCGATGTAGGTTTCCAGCAATGTATTTCTGGGTAGCCTGGCTGAGCCATCAAAATGCCTTAAGGCATCATTTAATGTCCCTTTATCTTCACTCATAAGGATATCACTCAGGGTTTTATATACCCATTCAGGTCTTTTCTTGCTTATCTCTTTTTCTTCTTGCGGTTTTTTAATTTGAAGTTCTTCCAGCTCTTCTTTCTCTATCCTTTCTATGCCGCATAAACATCGGTATAAAAGTGCGGTATGGGCTAAATCTTTACCATTTTTAAGCCCTGCAATGATACTATATCCTATCTCCCTATCCTTTTCAGAGGCAATAGAGAGTGTCTCAAGTCGATGGGCGATGTCTATCTGGGCAACCCTTTTAATGTCTATCCCTTTATTTATTGCTATCCATCTGGAGGCGAGAAATTCCATTACTGTAGAATGGAGGAAGGTTAACTCTTCATAGCCTGAAGGGATGAGGAGCTGGGTATTAATGAGTTCTGTAAGCCAGTCATCTGCATCTTTCACATCGCTTTTCTCAATCTCGGTTTTGATAGTAGTCCGGTTGATGTCTCTACGGGGGGAGCCGATTACCGACTCATAGAGGCATTGGTAGGATAGAGAAGAGAGGCAATCATATTGTTTTGCCACATCAGGTTTTTTCGCCAGTGAATCTTTTTTGGCTTCAATGAAGAATTCCCTTATCTTCTCAGGATATTTAAATTCCCTAAATTTTATCCTCTCCCATATTTGTAAGAGGAAGAACTTGACGAGGATATCATACATTACATATCTTCTTTCAATTCTCTCAAAAAACTGATAATATATTATCAGCAGGATAGCGGTAAGTGGTGTGCCGGCAATTCTTTTTACCACCTCTTCCCTCCAGACAACCTCATCAAATCTTTTATAAAGTTCAGTCTCTTCACCATAAAAGCCTTTAACTAATTGCCGTAGTTGTTCTGTATCAAGTGGGGCAACCGTAAATATGGGGATATCATCGGTGTGGTAAACATCCTCAACCTTTCTTGAGGTAAGGAAGAGTTTATTTTTGTCCTGCTCTTTAATTTCTTTCATCAGGTTTTTTATTATATCCATAATTATCTTGCGGTTTTCTAATGGTGCTTCATCCAATCCATCCACATATAGGGCTAATGAATTATCTTCCCATTGTTGTAGGGTTTCATTTGTTGCGGTTTGCAAGGCAACTTCTTCATCTACAGTCAAGGTTTCCGGCTCTCTTTTAGGGAATAGGAAGGCCGAGAGGAGGTATGCTATGGCAGAAGACCGCTCATAGCTTGCCGATTCAGGTTTATGACCCATCCTTTCACACCATTTGCCAAAGTCGGGTAGTTCCCTGCAGCGCACAAAGATAGGTGTCTTTTCCTCCTTGAAGGTAGAATGGGTAAAATAATGCAGGATAGTGGTCTTGCCTGCACCAGGAATGCCATAGATAAATCCTTTGTTAAATGTTTCAAATACCTCTTTGGCGGTATATGATGTCTTTTCCTTTTGTAATTCCCCCTTAATAAAGGGGGTTAGGGGGTTGTAATCCTTTACTTCCTCATATCTTTCCTTTGCAGATATACTCAATCCTCTGGGTAGGAAAACCGCTCTTTTTGGCATACCTGTTTTTTGAGCATGGGTTATATCTATGTTGAGATTGATAAAGTTTTGCTCAATGTCAATAGGTGGATATAAGCCGCCCAGCACCGGGATAGTTTTTGATTTATCTTTAAGGGCTTGTAGTTTTGCCTCAAAGTCAGATAGCCCTGCTTCCTGTGGCAGGAAGAGGCGATGGAGGAAGACTTTTTGGGTTTGGGTAAAGCCTTTTAGCTGGAACTCGCCTAAAGGGGACGGAACTGATATTATTTGGCTTAAGCTGGGTTTGTAATTCCTGAAACAAGGCATCGGTAACGATTAATTCATCCTGCCTTGCCTCTTTCTCTATTCTAAATGTTCTTATAGCCTCAGAGCCGGTCAAATCTATCTTCTTGCCATTTTCATCAAGCCAAAATTGGAAATAACCCAGATGTGCAATCATCCGCAATAGCACCTTGAAGCCAAACTTATCTTTTATCTGGCGCTGCCGAAACAAAGCAAGCATCACCTGGATAAGTTCCTGCGTCTTAATTTGAGTCGCCAAAAAAGAGCACAGCATTACCGATAGACCTTATCCATTCAAAGCCATAACCTTCAACAATTTTTCTGGATTTTTGGTAATAGTAATCAAGGAATTGTTGGGTGTAGGAAGTACCCAGTTTCTCAGATTGGGGAGTGAAATTGGCAATATCTATGAGGCAGAGGATACCACATCCCTGTGCGGTATTATTATAGTATCTTCCATTACTTAGTGCAAAAATAGATAGGGTTGTGTTTATCTGTTAAAAATTCATCCACCTTTTAAGAAATTTTGAATTCTAAATTT
>JBFLYE010000084.1 GCA_040756715.1 bacterium | reverse complement strand
CGAGGTTTGGGTCTTTTCTTAGAGCATTTTTAGAATGAATATATGCCTCGGTTATGCTTCCCTTTTTCATATAAAGCTCAGCCAGATAAACATCCAAGATTGCTAAACCCTTTGCATTAGAAAGGGCATCCCGATAAACATCTGGCAATATCTTTGCCATAAATCCAACCTCTTTATAGATAAAAAGAAGCCTCTGCCTGGCAATAAAAAAGCTTTTATCCCTTTCTAATACCTCATTCATCTTCTCCATGCCAGAGGTAAAAAAATTTAAGAGAATGTTCATAAACCCTTGAAGATATACCTTTTCTATCTCGCTATGCCTTATCTTGGAAAATATATCCTTTTCAATCTCCTCTATTCTATGTAGTCTATGGAGAACACCATGTGTATGTTGATGTTTATGTTTTTCTTCCCCTCTGGCAAGCAAGACCTTTACCAGCTCCTCTTTATAAAAGAGGTTATCGGGTTCAGCTTGATGTAGTTTTTGGAGGATATTATAGGATTCAGATAATAAACCCTGATAGGCAAGGCTCTTGGCAAATTCAAAAAGCAAAAGGGGGCTTCTTGTATTTTTTAAACCCTCCTTAAATACCTTATGTTTCTTCTCATCCTCTCCCAATAAGCTATAAATATTCAGCAAATTTATATAAACCAAGGGGTTTTGCAAAGAGAGCCCTTTTGCCAGGATAAGGTATTTCTCTGCCTTTCTAAAATCGCCCCTTGCCTTTCTACAAAGTGCCATACCCACATATCCATAAGAATTTCCCGCCTTTTTAAATAATACCTCTCCTTTTTCATACATACCCTTATGGTAAAAATAAATACCATCCCTTAAATAGGAAAGAGGGGGGTCTAATTTAATCTCTTTAAAGGAGGAGAGATTTCCCTCATTTTTAAGGGAATCTGCCAGGAAAAAAAGGATTTCTAAAGACTTCTTTTTAGTTAATGCCTCCTTATAAAATAAGGATGCCCGCTTAAAATCCCCTCTTGAATAAGCCGCCCTTGCCTCCTTTATAGAATCACAATAAGCATTTAATGAAATAATCAAAAGGGCGATGATAAACCTCATCTTAAACATTTAACCAAGTCTTCTTCTCTATTCAGGTTAAAAAAGCAATTCCTAAATTTATTACAGTTTACATATTTTACCTTTAGCCTCTTTATTAAACCCTGGAGGGAAAGCTCGTTATTCTCTATCTGCTCCTTTATTAAAGGAAGGGTTTCTTTTAAATATATCGCACAAAAAGGCTCTGGAATTCCATCTATGGTGGGAACAATAGCTTGAATATTATTCTGGTGCTCGGGTGCTAGAAGGATGCTCGTAGGCTGCCCTTTCAATATGTATTCAATAAGAGGGCTTTCCAAAAATGGCAGATCAGAGGCAAGGACAAGGTTTCTTTCACAATCTGAATAATAAAGCCCTGTATATAATCCAGAGATTGGCCCTTTTTCCTTAAATATATCCCCAAACCTCTTTCCAAATTGGGAAAGCCTTTGGTCATCACTGATGATCAAAATATCCTTACAATATGGCTTTATTGTTTTTATTATCCTTTCAATGAGAAATTCCCCTTCAATTTCAATAAATGCCTTATTTAAGGAGAGCCTTTGACTTTTTTCCTTTGCCAGAATAATCCCCCTCATTATATAAATTTTATCATTCCTTTCCTTATTTTGTCAAAGGTTTTTGAAACCTACCCATCTTGAGGATTTAGTCAACCCAAATATTGACAAAATGTTTATTTGTAGGGTATTATAAAAAGGGATGGAACAATATATAAATAGGCACAAGAGAGATAATAAAAAAGTTTGGAGGTGAATAAATATGATACCTAAAATACATAAATTACAGCAAGAGGAGCGTTTAGCATCCGACTTTTGGGAAGATCATAAATGGGCATTAGAGCACTATGCTGATCTTAGGGAAAAATACGCAGAGATGTGGGTAGCAATTGCAGATAAAAAAGTAGTAGCTTTTGGAGAAGATTTAACCGATGAAAGAGAAGAATCTATATCCAGAGAAATAGGTAGACCACCTGTTACGCTTTTTATAGAAGGACAAGCGAGAATACTATGAATAAAAGAATTCGGCTCTTCTTTTCTACAGAACCTGTTATTGATACCAAAAGTGGAATAGAGTTGCATAAAGGTATTAGGCTTTTAGCAGTCATCCAGTTTAGGACTTCTCAAGGATGGAGTAGCCCTGAATCTGCTATTGTAGATACAGGTGCTCCAATTTCTCTTATTCCGCACAAGATATGGAGGAAATGCATTAATAAGGTTATAGGTGAAACAGAATTACGGGGTGTAATTCCTAAAAAGGAATGTGCTATGTCTGTTAGGGTTGCCACAATTGAATTACGCTTGATTGATCCAGAGTATGCTACAGAAACAATAGGAATAAAGGCTTATCTTGCTCCAGGTGATAATGTACCATTAGTAATTGGATTTGAAAGATTACTTTCAGAATTTGATATTTTCTTCAGTTACCACACCAAAGATGCTTTTATTGAAGCGGTTAAATAGCTTGAAGGTCTAATGTTATGGATGTTGCCAAACTTCATATTAGGAAAAACCTTGGGTAAAACTTTTTTAAAGTCTTAAAGATGCGATTCGGATTCGTAGGTGATCGATTCTTAATAGGAGTGGTAGTGGTCACGGCAGTTGTCATTTTAGGAATGTTCATCCTCCATAGAGGGATGGAGAGGGAAAAATCGCCATCTATGGTAGTCCAAGTCCAGTCTCTGCCTTTAAAAGGTCCATTTCGCGTGAGGCGTGTTCTCGATGGCGACACAATATTACTGGACAATGGCGAGACAGTTCGTTTGATAGGGGTAGATGCTCCCGAAATACACCACCCAGAAATTCCTGTACAAAGGTTCGGCGAAGAAGCAAGGCAATTTTTGAAGGGGTTTGCAGAAGGATTTGAGTGTACTTTGGAATACGAACCCAATAATCTTAGAGACCAATATGGAAGGCTTCTGGCCTATGTTTTTGTGGACGGCCGCCTTGCAAACGCTGAGATGATCTACCGAGGGTATGCGTATGCTTATCTTAGGTTTCCCTTCCGGCGTCAAGCTGAATTTATTGCCTTAGAAGCGGAAGCGCAGAAACATCAATATGGTTTATGGCACCTCTCCCTCAAGGATGGCAGAATTGCTAACCTGGTAAAGAGATATGAATCACTTAATCTGGAAGGACGCAAAAGATTAGATGAAATTCTTAAGGAACTTCTGCAAAAATATCCTTTTGAAGAGAAAGGGAAAATTTATTCTCTAAGGAGGAAAGAATGAGGAAACACAATCCAGATCTTAAAAAGTTTCTTATTAGGCTTACAGTTACAGTGGTAGCGGCTGTTTTGGTGATCTACTTGGCCAAAGTATGGTTCGTTGACCAACGAGGTGCTCCTTTGCCTTCAAAGGGTGAACAAGGAGATAGATCTTTTCCTAAAAAAAGACAAAAGGGAGGCATCCCGGTGATTTCTTGGCAGGATGCTGAGAAGCACTATGGTGAGTATGCAAGGGTAGAAGGTAGAATTGTCGCCACACATAATTCAGGAAAGGCATGCTTCCTTAACTTTCACCCAGATTACAAGCGTTACTTTACGGCAGTTATCTTTGCGAGAGCCTTTTCCTCTTTCCCCGCGAATCCAGAAAATTACTACTATAAAAAGAGGGTTCGTGTCTCCGGCTACATTAAAGAATACAAGGGAAAACCGGAGATAATTTTAAATGATCAAAGCCAAATAGAGATTTTGAAATGATGAAATACCAATGTTAGGAAAATTGCTTTCTTTAATCTTTGGCACAAAGGAAAAGAGGGATATCAATCGCCTTCTTCCCATTGTTAATGAGATAAATGCTTATGAGGAAGATGTAGCAAAATATCCTGAGATAAAATTCAAGGAAAAAACCGAGGAATTTAAGGAAAGAATTGCAAAAGGTGAAACATTGGATGATCTTCTTCCTGAGGCATTTGCTTTAGTGAGGGAGGCGGGAAAAAGGACAATAAATATGCGGCCATTTGATGTCCAGCTTATGGGAGGGATTGTCTTACATCAGGGAAAGATTGCCGAGATGAAGACAGGAGAGGGAAAGACCCTGGTTGCCACAATGCCGGTTTATCTTAATGCCTTGCTGGGAAAGGGTGTCCATATTGTTACGGTAAATGACTATCTGGCAAAAAGGGATGCAAAGTGGATGGGTCCAATATATGAATTTATGGGTCTTTCCGTTGGCTATCTCCAGCACGATATGAACCCTAAGCAAAGAAAGACAATCTATCAATGTGATATTACCTATGGAACAAACTCTGAATTTGGCTTTGATTATTTAAGGGACAATATGGTTCCTGACCTATCGCTTAAGGTGCAAAGGGGTCATTTCTATGCCATTGTGGATGAGGTTGATTCAATATTGATTGATGAGGCAAGGACACCTTTGATCATCTCAGGTCCTTCTGAGGAATCAACGGATAAGTATTACAAGATAAATCAAACAATTCCTTATCTTAAAAAGGACATAGACTATCAGGTTGACGAGAAGATGCATACCTCTGTCTTAACCGAGGATGGGGTAAGAAAGGCTGAAAGGCTTTTAAAGAGAGAAAACCTTTATGACCCAAAGAATATCGACCTTATCCATCATATCAACCAGGCTCTGCGGGCACATACCCTGTTTAAAAGGGATGTTGATTATATGGTAAAGGATGGAGAGGTTTTAATTATTGATGAATTTACGGGAAGGATTATGCCAGGAAGGAGGTTTTCCGAAGGCTTACATCAGGCATTAGAGGCAAAGGAGGGGGTTAAAATTAAAAGCGAAAATCAAACCCTGGCAACGATTACCCTACAAAATTACTTTAGGATGTATGAAAAGCTAGCGGGAATGACGGGAACCGCCAAAACTGAGGCAGATGAATTCTATAATATCTACAAGCTTGATGTGGTGGTTATCCCCCCAAACAAGCCAATGATTAGGAAGGATTACCCCGATGTAATCTATAAAACAGAAAAGGCAAAGTTTGAGGCAATTACGAAGGAGATTGTGGAGCTTTACAGAAAGCAAGAGCCTGTCCTGATTGGAACAATATCTGTAGAAAAATCAGAACGCTTAAGCAGGATGCTTAAATCAAAAGGTATTCCCCATCAGGTATTGAATGCAAAATACCATGAGAAGGAGGCAGAGATTGTTGCCCAGGCAGGAAGAAAGGGGATGGTTACCATTGCCACAAATATGGCAGGAAGGGGAACCGATATTATTCTAGGAGGGAATCCACCCGATAAGGAAAATCAAGAGGAGGTATTAAAACTTGGTGGTCTCCATATTATTGGTTCTGAAAGGCATGAGGCAAGGAGGATTGATAATCAATTAAGGGGAAGGTGTGCCAGGCAGGGAGACCCTGGCTCATCAAGGTTTTATATCTCTTTAGAGGATGACTTAATGAGGCTATTTGGCTCAGAGAGAATAGCAAGCATAATGACCAAGCTTGGCTTAAGGGATGATGAGGTGATTGAGCATTCCTGGATTACAAAGTCAATAGAGAATGCCCAGAAAAAGGTAGAGGCACATAACTTTGAGATAAGAAAGAGGCTTTTGGAATTTGATGATGTGATGAATAACCAAAGAAGCCTTATTTACAATGAAAGGGATATGATTATGGCCTCAAGCGACCTTGATGAGCATTTTAAGGAGATGTGCCTTGAGGTGCTTGAGCTATACCTTCCCATTTATCTTCCTAAAGATATTCATCCCGATGATTGGGATATAGAGGGATTAAAAACAAGGGTTTTTCAGGTTTTTGGAATAAATCCAAGTATTTCTATAGAAGATAGAGAAGAGATAAAGGAAGGATTAGAAAAAGAGATTAGCCTTGCCTATGAGAGGAAAAAGGAAACCATGGGAAAAGATTTAATCCATATCCAAAGGATGATTATGCTCTCGGTTATTGATAACCTATGGAAAGACCATTTGCATAACTTAGATTTCTTAAGGGAAAGCATCCATTTAAGGGCATATGGACAAAGAGACCCCTTGGTGGAATACAAGATTGAGGCATTTAGGATGTTTGAAGAGCTTGTTTATCATATGAAAGAGGAAATTGTTGGGCATCTATTTAAGGTTTCCCTTACTGGAGTAAGGGAAAGACCAAGAGAGATAATTACCCGAGCAAGCCTTCCTACAGAACCCCATAAGAAAATAGGGAGAAACCAACCCTGCCCCTGTGGAAGTGGGAAGAAATACAAGTATTGCCATGGGAGGTAAGCAATATAAAGCGGCAAAGGCACAGAGTTTATGGTTTTAAGTTTTGTTTGTATTTTTGATTTTTGTATTGAGGCGTTTATCTCAAAAATGTTGAAATCCTTGTTAGGTTTGAGTGGGTTTGCAGGGCGGCAGAGTTATTAGGTTTAAAGGAGGAAAAGGTAGCCAGAGAATCTATGTGCGTAATGGCATAAGAGAGAGGTTGATATAAAAGAATAATGGTCAGATCAGCCTTTTTGCTATTTCTGCACCCTTTTTGCCAGAGAGAAGCATTGCACCAAAGGTAGGTCCCATCCTGGGCAAGCCATAGGTGGTGGCGGTTGCCATTCCGATTACAACAAGGCCAGGCCATACCTCACCAGAATGCTCAACCACAAGGTCTTCTGATTGAGAAATCCACATCGCACCAAACCCCTTTGTTTTTATTAACCCCCTTTCCTCAAGCTTCTTAACACAGCAAGCATCATGTCCTGTTGCATCAATTAAAACCTTTGTCTCTAAAGGAATTGGGTCTATACAGGCAATCTCCCTTGGAAGTGCCTCAATTGGCGTCCAATTTACCACAGCGCCACAGACCCTATTTTCCTCTTGCAAGACAAGGTCATCAAATACGGTCAATTGCAAGAATCTAACACCTGCATCACAGGCAGAGCCAATAAGCTTTGATACACAATGAGGACCATCTGCAACATATAGCCCCTTTGTCGTTTCTTTGCAAGGAACACCGAGCTCTTCCAAAATCTCCTGTCCCGGCTCTCTTAATGTTACCTTATTCATAAGATAGCCACCAATCCAGAAGCCACCACCAAGGTAGTTATTCCTCTCTATTATAAGCACCTTCATTCCTTCCCTTGCCAGCTCCCTTCCTGCGATAAGCCCAGATGGACCACTTCCAATGATAATGCAATCGCTCTCTACATATTCCAAGAATTGCTTGGAAAACTCAGAGACGATTGCAGAGCTTACATCCTTCTCAGAAATTGGTGCAAATATTTTATTCATCTTTCAACAATTACCCCCTTTTCTTCTAAATGCTTTATTGCCCTTTCAATCTCCCCTTCTTCTCCCTCTAGGGAAAGGACTACCCATCCAGAATCTGAGGTTACATTTGCAGACTTTATGCTATAAATAACCGAAAAATCCTTTCCCAGGCGATAAAGCACAGGCTCACAGACCAAGTCTTCTGGAAATACAAGCTTCATCTCTTTCTTCATCTCATTCCTCCCAATCTTAAATTCCATTACCCCTCCACAACATCCCCTCCGATGGGATCCACCTTTACACCCTTTTTTATTAAATCATCAATTGCCCTATCTATCTCATCCATCTCTCCCGAAAGCTCCAAAACCATCCATCCAATTTCCTGATCAATATTTGCCCTCCTTATGTTTGTTATTACATCAAAATCCCGGCTTAATTGATAAATTATTGGCTTATCAATCAGTTCCTTGGGAAACCTTAAAGACAACTTTATCTTTGCCATTTATAGTTAATTCCATAACGCTTTACAAAATGTATGTGTTTAGATAATCTTAAGGAAAACTTTATAAAATTATGAATTTTGAATGTTGAATTTTGAATTAAAAGGGAAAAAATTTTATAAAACTT
>JBFLYE010000083.1 GCA_040756715.1 bacterium | reverse complement strand
TCCAAATATGTCAAGGGATTTTTTGATAGTCGGCACTACAAAACTTAGGATAATATATGTATTATGGGGCAATTACTTGAGGTTTTGATATGGAGAGAAAATTTTTGGCGAAAATGACTTGACAAGAAAAAAATTTATGTTATACTTACTTAAAAATATGAAGAGGGGAGAAATATTTTAAAATTTATTAAAGGCAACGGCAAGTAGCCCTGCTTTTTTGTTTAAAGGAAGATAAAGATGAAAAGGTAAGGGAGACAATTTACAAAGAGGAAGAGAATCTAACCCCTCAAGAAAGAATAAGAAGATTGAATGAAGAGTCTGAAAGGTTCTTATTAGAAGGGAAACTGAATTTAAGAAGGGTAAAACCCAAAATGGTGGTGAGATGAATAGAGAAAGAAGAAAGGTTATCGGTAATATCTTTGCTGATGCGGCTAAATATACCCTAACTGTAGGTGTAATCAGTAGCTTTTTGGCAGGTAAATATTTCCTGCTTTCAAACATTACAATTAGTGCATTTTTCATTGTATTTGTTTCATTAGCATATTTTATAACCCCAAAAGATAAAAAGGAGGATTAAGAAAATGGAAAGGGAGATAGGTCTCTTTATTATGCTAGGAATAGCAGCAATAACCGGTATCGGCTTTTTAATTGCCTTTAAGATTCAAGATAAAAGATTGAAAAAATAAGGAGGAAAAACAATGCCAATAATTACTGTGCCTAAGGTTTTAAGGGAAAAGCTAGGTGAGGATGGGGTTGATTCCCTAATTGAGCTTCTCAATCAATCAGAGCAAAAGGTAAAGGGAGAGGTGATTACCCTCTCTGATGAGAAGTTTGCCAGAAAGCTCTCTGAGGAAATCAGCGGAGTAAAGATAGAATTTTCAAAGAAGTTATCTGAAGAAATCAGTGGAGTAAAGCAAGAAATTGCCCTTCTTGAAGGGAAGCTTGAAGCAAGAATCTCTGAGGTAAGGGCTGAATTTAAGGTTGACCTTGAAAGGGAAATTTCAAAGCTTGATAAAAGAATCAACGAGGAAACCTCAAAGCTTCGGGTTGATATAGCCCAATTCAAATCAGAGCTAATCAAATGGATGTTTCTCTTCTGGGTAGGTCAGCTTGTCTGTATAGCTGGGCTTTTGAAATGGATAAGATGAAAGGAATGCAAAGCTTCGGGATAAACGGAATATTCGGGATTCGGGATAGAGGGAATAAGAAAACCCCGAACCCTAAGTCCTTAACCCCGAAGTTTTGCTTTAAGTTTTTTCAAAGCCAATCAGGCAAAAAAGGAGTCAACTATTTTGAATTATGAATAATTTATTTAAAGCATCTATTTTCATTAAGCAAAGTATAAATAGTCCTCAAAAGCTTGGTAGAGGTAGCAATAACTCCCTCTTTATAGGATTTTCCTTCCTGCCTTTTTTAAGGTA
Source organism: bacterium (assembly GCA_040756715.1). Lineage (NCBI taxonomy): Bacteria > bacterium. The sequence goes on along the minus strand of JBFLYE010000083.1, from coordinate 847 downwards.
ATATTCCCTAAAATAGGGAGACCATCTTTTAACACAGCTAGCCATTACCCAGATTATTCTTCTTGCATGGGTATTTCCTCTTTTGGATATTCTCAAATGTGCTTTAAATTTGCCCGATTGTTTAATAACAGGGTCAAGACCACAAAATCCCACAAGCTTTCTGTAATTCTCAAATCTCTTGATGTCTATCAGTTCTGCCATAAGATATATGGCACTCTCTTTACCAGTATGTGTTTAGCTCGGTGAGAATAAAATTGGGAAATAGGCACAAAGGCACAGAGGCACAAAGGCGAGAGAGTTTATTTATTACTTGCTTTCTTTGTGCCTTTGCCCCTTTGTGCCTAGGTATATAAGACAGCTAAACAACGGCTATGGTAATTTGGTTAAGAGAGAAGCTAAACACGTACGATTATTGTGGTAAATACCTGTAGGCTCCATCCCAACAACAATCTCCTGTCTGAAAGGAGAAAGCATCCTTTCAAGCTCACTAAACCCAATCCTGTCCATACTAAAGATTTTGTTCTTTACCAGGAACCTCCCATTCTTCATAGAAGCAACAAAGCTATCCTTTGCTACATCTACCCCACAGAAATAAGTAGATTGACTAATCATATCCACACCTCCTCCTTATTATAGTATCTTCCATCACTTAGTGCAAAAATAGATAGGGTTGTGTTTATCTGTTAAAAATTCATCCACCTTTTAAGAAATTTTGAATTCTATAGTTAATTACATAAATTTTTACACAAACTATACCTTATCATAAACTTATTTATCCAACTTTTGGCATAGCTTATACTTATTGCAAATTCTTCAAAACTATCCTTTATTGTTCTTTTAAGCTCAT
>JBFLYE010000082.1 GCA_040756715.1 bacterium | reverse complement strand
ATAAACCTTCCAAAGACGGATTTTCCAATGAAGGCAAATTTAGCCCAATTGGAGCCAAAGGTTCTTAAAAAATGGGAGGAAATAGATATATATAAGGCTTTGTTGGAAAACAACAAGGAAAAGCCAAAATACATCCTCCACGATGGACCACCCTATGCCAATGGCAATATCCACATTGGCCATAGCCTGAATAAAATCTTAAAGGACATCATTGTAAAATATAAAGTCTTGAGTGGCTTTAATATACCATATGTCCCAGGATGGGATTGCCATGGCCTTCCTATAGAACATAAGGTTATGGAAAAATTGCCAAAGGACACAGAATTCTCTGAGATTAGAAAAGCCTGCAGGGAATATGCAAATAAATTTGTTGATATTCAAAGAAATGAATTTAAGAGGCTTGGCGTATTTGGCGATTGGGAAAATCCATACCTTACCTTTGAAAAGGGGTATATCGTAAAAACCTTAGAGCTTTTTAAAATCATGGTGAGGGAGGGCTATGTGTATAAGGACAAAAAGCCTGTATTCTGGTGCAAATCCTGTAAAACCGCCCTGGCTGAGGCAGAGGTGGTTTATAAAGAAAAAAAAAGCCCATCAATTATCGTAAAATTTCCCTATAAGGACAAATTTATCCTTATCTGGACAACCACGCCCTGGACATTATTTGGAAACACAGGAATTGCCATACACCCAGAATACCCATATTGCGAGATAGAGCATAATCAAGAAAAGCTAATTATGGCAAAAGACCTTGTAGCCTCGGTAATGAAAGAGAAAGAATACAAGGTTTTAAGGGATGTTTTGGGAAAGGAATTGGATGAGCAATATGCAAAGCATCCTTTCCTTGAAAGAGAGTCAAAGATTATTCTTGATTATCTTGTAACGCTTGATTGTGGAACTGGCTGTGTCCATATTGCTCCGGGTCATGGAATAGAGGATTATGCGGCTGGTTGTAAAAACGATCTTCCCTTAATCTGCGAGGTTGATGATAATGGGAAATTTACCAGCGGTATTTTTGAGGGAGAAGATGTATCTTTGGCAGACAAGAAAATTATTGAACATCTGGATAAAATGGGAATGCTTTTTGAAAAGGACGAAATCCTACATTCCTATCCACATTGCTGGAGGTGCAAAAAACCTATTATATTTCGGGCAACCAGCCAATGGTTCATAAATATTGACCACAAGGATTTAAGAAAGAGGATAATTTCTCTCTGCGATAATGTCCAATGGATACCCGACTATGGAAAAAATAGGTTTGTAGGAATGATGGAGGCAAGGGGAGATTGGTGCATCTCAAGGCAGAGGGCATGGGGGATTCCCATTCCATCCTTTTTTTGCAATAATTGTCAAAAATCCTTTATTACAGAAAAAAGCATTGAAATGGCACAAAAAATAATTGAAGAAAGTGGGGTAGAGGCCTATTTTAATAATGATTACCTTTTTGACTCCCGACTCCCGATCTCCTCCTCCCGACTCATTATATCCTGTCCATCCTGTGAAGGTTGCAATCTTACTAAAGAAAAGGACATCCTTGATGTTTGGTTTGATTCTGGCTCTTCACATTATGCTGTTTTAAGGGATAATCAAAAGCTTTCCTGGCCAGCAGATTTGTATCTTGAAGGTTCTGACCAACACCGGGGTTGGTTTCAATCATCCATTATAACATCCCTTGCCGGATTTAATTGCCCGCCATATAAGGCGGTTTTAACCCATGGATTTATCTTAGATGAAAAAGGTATTGCGATGTCAAAATCAGCGGGAAATGTTATTCCACCCCAAAAGATTGTTGAAAAATATGGGGCAGATATATTAAGGCTTTGGGTTTCCTCAGTTGATTTTAGAGAGGATATAAAAATAGGCGACGAAATCCTTAAACCAATCATTTTGTCGTATCGAAAGATAAGGAACACATTTAGATTTCTCTTAGGAAACCTTTATGATTTTGAAAGCCCTGTATCATATAATGAATTGAACTTAATTGATAAATATATCCTCCATAACCTTCAGGTTTTAATAGAAAATGTCTTGGATGCCTATCTTAAATTTGAATTTCATATTGTATTTAGAGAAATCCTTGATTTTTGCACAAGGGATTTATCAAATCTATACCTTGATATATTAAAAGACAGGCTATATTGCGAGGAAGCCAATTCAATCAAAAGGAGGGTGGCTCAGACTGTGCTTTATCAATGCCTTATCTCTCTGGTAAAGCTTATTGCACCCATTCTATCGTTCACCGCAGAGGAGGTTTGGGGAAAAATGCAAAATGAAGGTAGTATATTTTTCCAACAATTTCCAAAGCCGAATGTAAATTATAAAAATCAAGCAATAAAAGAGGAGATGGAGGAGATTATTAAGATAAGGGAGGAGGTTAATCTTGCTTTGGAAAAGAAAAGGGAAAATAAGGAAATCGGCTCCCCATTAGAGGCATCTTTAAAAATAAAGACAGAAAAATTTGACCTTCTTGATAAATATAAAGATTCTCTTTGTGAGATATTTATTGTTTCAGAGGTTTTGCTTGAGAAAGGAGAGGGATTAGAGATAGAGGTCTCTAATCACAAGGGAATAAAATGCCCAAGGTGCTGGATGTTTAGCTTCACAGAAAATGTAGATGGTTTATGCAAAAGGTGTGATGAGGTGTTGGCATATGGAAAATTTACAAAATAAAATTTTTAGAAAGGTTAACAGGTACACAGAAAAAATTTCAAAAAGGTTTCCCGATATACCTATTCATAATTTACGGCTTATCATATTAAACTTACTAAAACCAAAAACCTGGCCGAGAAGATTTTTATTAAGAAAAATAGGGAATAATAAATATGTCCCCTGATGAGACAATTTTGTTAAAAATTTTAACAGAGCTTAAAAAGGTAAATTTGGAAGCAATCCTTGTAGGAGGCGTTGCTTGTGCATTACAGGGTGTTCCTATAATGACCCAGGATATTGATTTTTTTATCCGCGATACAGAACTTAACAAAAGAAAAATTAGTAGGTTTGCAGAAAATCTTAATGGGAATCTGGTTAAATTCAACAATGCCATTACTGAGGTAATCCGGGTTGAAGGAAAAGAGGTTGTGGTTGATTTTGTCTTTCCTCAGGGCCTAAAACAAACCTTTGAAAATATCCGTTCAAGGGCAAAAAAGATTAAAATAGGAAATATGTTTTGTAAAGCCGCATCATTGGAAGACATACTTTACGCAAAAACCTCTGTGGGAAGAGATAAGGATAAGGCTATATTAAAAATTATCCAGGATACTATTTGTATAAAAAATAATCTATGAATATCCTAATTAAGGACATTTTGCTCTTGGATGGCAAGAAAAAAGATATCTATATAGAGGGAAATCTTATCAAAAAAATAGAGGGAAATCTTAACCTACAAGCAGATAAAACAATAGATGGAAAACATAAACTTGCCATCCCCTCTTTTATCAATTCCCATACCCATGCGGCGATGACTTTGCTGCGGGGATATGCCGATGATATGCCCCTCCTGCAATGGCTTTCTACAAAGATATGGCCAATTGAGGCAAAAATGAGAGAGGAAGATGTCTATTGGGGTGCAAAGCTTGCTTGCCTTGAGATGATAAGGAATGGGATTACCACATTTAACGATATGTATTGGCATTTTCATGGAACAGCCAAAGCAGCAGAAGAGATGGGTATGCGTGGAATTATCTCTGCTGTATTTATAGACCTATTTGATAAAGATAAAGCAAAAGAGCAAATTTCTCTTAATGAAAGGCTTTTTAAGGAGGCTAAATTCTATTCCAATAGGATAACCTTTGCCCTTGGGCCACATGCAATTTATACGGTATCAGAGGAATCTTTAAGATGGGCGGCTAATTTTTCAAAAGAAAACAATGTTTTTATCCACATTCACCTTTGTGAAACAGAGGAAGAAATTAAGGGTTGTATGGAAAAGCATAATCTTCGTCCGGTAGAATACCTTGAGAAAATTGGCTTTCTTTCCGAAAGGGTTATCGCTTGCCATTGTGTTTGGCTTTCTGAGAGAGAGATTAATATTTTAAAAGAGCATAATATAAAATGTGTATTTAATCCCATATCCAATATGAAGCTTTCGGTTGGGGAGGTTTTTCCTTATACCAAGCTAAAAAATACAGGAATCCTTTGTCTGCTTGGCACAGACGGTGCCTCATCAAACAATAGCTTGAATATGTTTGAGGCGATGAAAATAGCCTCTTTGCTTTTAAAATTTTCCTCCCATGACCCAACCAGCCTTAAGGCAGAAGAGGCATTTGCCTTAAGCACAAAGAATGTTTTTGTAGATACAGGGATCTCTGAAGGAAAACTTGCTGATATTACTATTATTTCTCTTGAAAGACCAGAATTTACCCCAGGATATAACCTTATTTCAGACATTGTCTATTCGGCAAATCCATCCTGTGTGGATACGGTTATCTGCAATGGAAAGGTCTTAATGGAAAACAAAAAAATAGAGGGTGAGAAAGAAATCATAGAAAAAGCAAAGGAGGTAGCATTTGATTTAATAGGAAGATGACAAAAGAAGAAATAAAGAGAATTATCATGGAACATAAAGAAATTCTTGAGAAATACAGAGTAAAATCCATTGCACTATTTGGCTCTTATGCAAAAAATGAACAAAGGGAGGATAGTGATATAGACCTTCTTGTTGAGTTTGAAAAAGACACTTATGATAATTTTATCCACTTAATCTTCTCTTTGGAGGAGCTTTTTAATAAAAAGGTGCAGGTTTTAACTGAAGGGGATTTAAGCCCTCACATTAGACCATATGTATTAAGAGGGGTAGAGAGGATTGAAGAATAATATTGTTTTCATTAGACATATTCTGGATGAAGTAAATTTTATATTAAAGAAAAGTCAAAATTTAGAA
>JBFLYE010000081.1 GCA_040756715.1 bacterium | reverse complement strand
ATAAAATTTTTTCCCTTTTAATTCAAAATTCAACATTCAAAATTCATAATTTTATAAAGTTTTCCTTAAGATTATCTAAACACATACATTTTGTAAAGCGTTATGGAATTAACTATAAATGAATTTTTCTTGCAAACCTCTATATTAGATTGGTAAAATAAAAATGAAACTTTATATCTTAAACTTATGCTATTGAAAACAGGGGCTGAAATATTGATTGAAGCATTAAAGGAAGAGGGGACGAGAGTTATCTTTGGCTATCAAGGAGGAGCTGTGCTTCCTATTTTTGATGTCTTTTATAAAACACCCGAGATAAAGGTTGTCCTTGTTCGGCATGAGCAAGCAGCCGCACATGCCGCAGATGGATATGCCAGGTCAACCGGAAGGGTAGGGGTTTGCATTGCCACCTCAGGACCTGGGGCAACCAACCTGGTTACCGGGATTGCCACAGCATATATGGATTCAATCCCAATCGTTGCTCTGACAGGTCAGGTTCCTACCTCAATGATTGGAAACGATGCCTTTCAGGAGGCAGATATTGTTGGAATAACCAGGCCTATTACAAAGCAAAATTATCTGGTAAAAAATACCGCCGACCTATACGGCATTGTAAAGGAGGCATTCTATCTGGCAAGAAGTGGAAGGCCTGGCCCTATTCTTATTGATATTCCAAAAGATGTCTCAACCAATAAGGCAGTTTATAAGCCGATTAAAGAGGTATCTTTAAGGAGCTATAACCCAACCTACAAAGGCCATCCTGGGCAAATAAAAAAGGCAGCCGAGCTAATCCAAAAATCCAAAAAGCCAGTGGTTTATTCGGGTGGTGGCGTTATCTCAAGCAATGCGGGAGAGGAATTAAGGGAATTTGTTGAGAAGACAGGAATTCCCATAACCAGCACCTTAATGGGGCTAGGGGCATTCCCGGGAGAGCACCCTTTATTTTTAGGGATGCTTGGGATGCATGGGACAAAGTATGCAAATAGTGCTATACTTGAGGCAGATTTAATCATTGCAATTGGCGCAAGGTTTGATGACAGAATAACGGGAAAAATGGATGAATTTGCAAGAAATGCTAGTGTAATCCATATTGATATAGATCCAGCCGAGATAAGCAAGAATATCCCGGCAAATATCCCGATTGTGGGTGATTGTAAGGCAATATTGGCTGAGCTTAACAAAATAGTAAAGCCACCCGAGATTTGTGAATGGGTAAAGCAGATAGCCGAATGGAAGGAAAAATATCCCTTAACCTACAAAGATAATGAGGAGCTTAAGCCACAATATGTGATTGAGAGGCTTTATAAACTAACCAAGGGAGAGGCAATCATTACCACTGAGGTTGGTCAGAATCAGATGTGGGCTGCCCAATACTATAAATTCAAAAAACCAAGGCAATTTTTGTCATCGGGTGGTCTAGGAACAATGGGTTATGGGTTTCCGGCAGCAATTGGTGCAGCAATGGGAAATCCAGGACAAATTGTATTTGATATTGCCGGCGATGGCTCTATACAAATGAATATTCAGGAATTGGCAACCTGTGTTCAGGAGAAATTGCCGGTTAAGGTTGCTATATTGAATAACCAATATCTTGGAATGGTCAGGCAATGGCAGGAGCTATTTTATGAGAAGAGGTATTCCCATACAGACATTGCAATTGCACCAGATTTTGTAAAGCTTGCTTTAGCTTATGGTGCGCTTGGAATAAGGATTAATAAAAAAGAGGAGGTAGATTCTGCCATTAAACAAGCGATTAAATTCAAAGGCCCTGTCTTGATTGATTTTAGGATTGCAAGATATGAAAATGTATTTCCCATGGTTCCAGCTGGTGCAGGGCTTTCTCAGATGATCGATGGGATTGCGTAAGTTAAGATTTAAGAATTTTTGCCCTGAATTGTTTTCAATCTTAAATTACTAATTGGATTTATGAAACAAATTCTAAAAGGGCTTATCTTTTTCTTTTCCTTTCTCTTGGTAGCAATATTATTTGCCGGCCTTACAATTTTTATTTTGGAGAGAAAAGAAGTCTTAATCGATGTTCCTGATTTAAAGGGAAAGGATATAATTTCAACCAGGGGGATATTGGGGAAGAATAAGTTAAGGATTATAGAGGAAAGCTCATACCACAATACAATTCCAAAGGATTATGTAATTAGCCAGGAGCCAGAACCAGGGGAGAAGATAAGAAAGGGAGAAAAGATAAAGGTGGTAATAAGCCTTGGAATGCCAAATGTTTCTATTCCAAGGCTCATTGGGAAAGACCTCTATTCTGCCAAGATAATCCTTTCAAGAATTGGTCTTGCATTAGGGAATATCACATATATCAGCTCAGAAAAACCAAAGGATATAGTTTTAGGATTTAGTGCTGAAAAGGAGGGGATAAAAGAGGGGGATAGGGTGAACCTTCTTGTCTCAGCAGGAAAAAAACAGGCTTCTTTTCTTATGCCAAACCTTTGTGGTCTTTGCCTTGATGTTGCAAGCTCTACAATAAAAGAATATAATCTTGTATTAGGAGATATCCTATTAGAGCCAGGAACAGAGGCCATTGTTTTAAAGCAAAGCCCAATTTCTGGGATGAGGGTAGATGAAGGAACAAAGGTAGATATTACATTGGGAATATCAGAAGAGTTAGCTAATCAGGGGAGGCAATAAAATTCTTTACAATTTTAAATAAAGAAGTTAAAATAATGATAAGATGGACAAAAGGATAGATGCATTAAATAAAATAAGCTCCTTAATGGTTCTTTTTGCTCCTCTGGATGAGGTCCTTGAGAAGATAATGAGCCTTACCTTAGAAATAACAGAAACAGATGCAGGAAGCCTTCTTTTGAAGGAAGGGGATGAACTTATTTTTAAGGTAGCAAAGGGAGAAAAGGCTGAGGAGGTAAAGAGATTTAGGGTAAAGATGGGCACGGGCATAGTAGGCTATGTGGCAGAAACAAAGCAAAGTATAGTTGTGCCTGATGTAAACAAGGACGAGAGGTTTTATAAAAAGATAGCCGAGGATATAAACTATAAGACTTACAATATTATGGCAACCCCCATTATCCTTGATGATAACCTTCTTGGTGTTATTGAGGTTATCAACAAGCTTGAAAAGGAGCCATTTACCAAAGATGACCTTGAGCTTTTAGAGACAATTTCCCACTCTACCGCCCTTTTACTTGAAAACCACAGGCTTAAGGAGGAATTAAACTATAAGGCAAAGGCTTTAAGGATATTGGTTGATGTTGGGCTTGTTCTTAATGCCTGTCATAATATAAGGGAATTGCTTAACCTTTCAATGAGAATGGCAACCAAGGCAATGAATGCCGAGGTATCATCTTTAATGCTGATTGATGAAATAACCAATGAGCTTGTCTTTGAGGTTATCGAGGGAGAAAAGGGTCAGAAGATAAGGGAGATAAGGCTTGCACCAGGAGAGGGCATTGCCGGTTGGGTTGCACAAAATAACAAGCCATTGGTTATAAAAGATGTAAGCAAAGACGAAAGGTTTGCCTCCCACATTGACCAGGCAAGTGGATTTAAGACAAAATCCATTATAGCCGCACCTTTAAAGGGAAAGACAAAGACAATTGGGGTAATCGAGGCGATAAATAAAATAGATAAACCTTGCTTTGATGAGAGCGAAATAGAATTTTTTACCCTCCTAGCAAATCAGATAGCATTAGCCATTGAAAATGCAAGGCTTTATTCATATATATTTGGAGGGGAGCCGGTAAAAGAAGAGGCTCCTTCTGGAGAGGAAGCTCCGAAAAGGCTCATTGGCCAGGTGCTTAAGGATTTTAATCTCATAAGCGAAGAGCACCTTCAAAAGGCTTTGCATCTTCAAAAATACCTTCCGGTAAGGAAAAAGGTGGGAGAGGTATTGGTTGAAGATTTAGGTGTTTTAACCGAAGATGCCCTAAATTGTGCCCTTTCCCATCAATTAGACATCCCATATGTCACCCTTACGCTAAGAATGATCGACAAAGAGGCTGCATCCTTACTTCCCCTTGATTTTATGAGGAAATATTTTGTCCTTCCCATTATGAAATTTGAAAATGAGCTTTCTGTTGTGATGGCAGATCCCCTTGACCTTAATTGTATAATGGAGATGGAAAAGATAACAAATTGTGAGATAAAGCCATCATTGGGTGCAAAAAGAAATATCGTTGATATGATTGAGGGATTGTTTGGAAAGGAATAAAATTTAGGATTTAAGATGTACGAAATATCCGACCTTTTAATCATATGCAAGGAAAGGGGGGCATCCGATATCCACCTTTCCTCGGGTGCATATCCCCTTTTAAGGATCCACGGTGCACTTACACCCGTAGATAATGAAATATATACCAAAGATAGGGTTCATGAAATGATTTATGAGATTCTAACCGATGAAAGAAAGGCGCAATTTGAAGAAAAGCATGAGATAGACTTTGCCATTGAACTAGCTGAGATTGGAAGATTCAGGGTTAATGCATTCTATCAAAGAAGGGGGGAGGGTGCAGCATTTAGAATTATTCCTACAAAGATAAAAAGCATTGAGGAATTGGGTTTGCCTCCGGTTTGCGGAAGTCTTGCCCGTTCCAAAAAGGGGCTTATTTTGGTTACCGGGCCAACCGGAAGTGGAAAATCAACCACCCTCGCCTCAATGGTTGATATTATTAACTCTGAAAGGGAAGACCATATCTTAACCATTGAAGACCCAATTGAGTTTGTCCATGAGAATAAGAAATGCCTGGTTAATCAAAGGGAGGTTGGTCCACATACAAATTCCTTTGCCATTGCCTTAAGGAGTGCATTAAGGGAAGACCCTGATGTTATCCTGGTTGGTGAAATGAGAGACTTAGAAACAATCCAGATGGCATTAACCGCCGCAGAGACAGGACATGTTGTCTTTGCAACCTTACATACAAATTCAGCACCCCAGACAATTGACAGAATTGTTGATGTATTTCCACCCCACCAGCAACAGCAAATAAGGACACAGCTTTCAGAGGCTCTGGTTGCGGTTATTTCCCAGACCCTTATTCCCACAATAGATGGCAAAGGTCGGGTGGTTGCCTGTGAGATTATGGTGGCAACACCTGCGATAAGGAATCTTATAAGGGAGGGAAAGACCCATCAGATGCCCTCAATAATCCAGACAGGAGCAAAGGATGGGATGCAATCAATGGACCAATGCTTAAAGATGCTAGTAATGAAAAACAAGATAACAAAGGAGGATGCATATCTTAGGGCAGTTGATAAAGCAAGCTTTGGAATGGCACCCCCTTCTCCTACTTTAAGTAGACCAATGGAACAGCCTCCACCTCAAAGGCCAGCGCCAAGCCCGACTCCTGGTGTAGCCCCATTCTCTTCTCTCCAAAAACCATCAATCAATATACCTGGTATGCCCCCATCTTCTTCTGCTCAAAGACCTATCTAAAAATTGAAAATTGCAAATTTAAAATTTACAATTTTTTTTCTTCTATTATTCCTAAAACCCTCCTTTTGTTTTGAGATAAGGGTTTGTGTGGCAAAGGAAAAGAATCTTCTTGTTTCTTCCTCTGGATACTATGAAATAACCAGCCCTGATGGAAAAATTATAAGGAGATATGAGACCCCTCTTTCTTTAGAAGCAAATCATCGTCTTATAAAAATAGAAGGCTACGGCATTTTTCAGCCACCTATAATAATTGAGCCAATAAATTCACATATCATAATTGGAAAAAGAAGGTATCGGGGAGATATTGAAATAAATATAAATCAGGGGAATCTGCTTGCTATCAACATCATTGATATTGAAAATTACCTCTATGGCGTGATCAAGATGGAGATAAACCCAAAATGGCCTTTTGAGACAGTAAAGGCTCAGGCTGTTATTGCCAGGACATTTGTCTATAGAAACCTTGGAAAGCATAGGAAAGAAGGCTTTGACCTGTGCAATTCTGTTCATTGCCAGGTCTATGCTGGAATAAATGCTGAGGATGAAAGGGCGATCTCTGCTGTAGATGAGACAAAGGGAGAGTTTCTTTATTATGGAGATAGCCTTGCCTATGTTTATTATCATTCAGTTTGCGGGGGAAGGACAGGAAATTCGGCTTACACCTGGGAGGGAGGAAAATATATCCCCTATCTTTCTGGTGTGGTCTGTCCATATTGTTCTAAGGCACCAGATTACCATTGGAAGGCAAAGATTAAATCAATAGAAATAGAAAAAAGGCTTAGTCTTAGAAAGATTTATTCAATAAGCAAATACCCCGAAAATGGAAGGTGTGAGAAGATAATCATAAAGCATTCAAGGGGAAATTACCAAATGCTAGGTTCTAAATTTAGAAAGGCAATGGGAGAAAATCTTATAAGAAGCACATTGTTTGATATAGAGCAAACAAAAGATTCTTTTGTCTTTACTGGAAAAGGATATGGACATGGTGTAGGTCTATGCCAATGGGGAGCAAAGGAAATGGGAAAGCTTGGTTTTACATACTATGAGATACTTTCTTTCTATTTTCCAGGTTGTGAGATAAAGAGGGTTTCTGAGGAATAAGCTTTTATAGTATCTTCCATCACTTAGTGCAAAAATAGATAGGGTGTGTTTAGCTGTTTAAAAATTCATCCACCTTTTAAGAAATTTTG
>JBFLYE010000080.1 GCA_040756715.1 bacterium | reverse complement strand
GCTTGAAGATATGACAGAGAGGAGGATTTACGAGGAGCTTGAGAAAGAAGATGTATGTGAGATTGAGATTAAAGGAGTAAACAATATGAAGTTAAAGAAAGTCTCTCCATTTGTGCAAAAGATATTAAGCATTCTTCTTTCTCGGGGTGTAATAAGAGAAGATTTTTTAAGTAAAATAGAGAATATTAGGTAATTTTTTGTCAAGTGCAAAATATGTAGTGCCGAAAAATTGGGCCTTAGATTTAGTATTAGAGCCAATTTTCAAATTTAGTGGCGAAAATGACTTGTCAATAGCTGTTTCTTGAGCCCATACCGATGACAGGCTTATAGCCATTGATACAGAAATTAAACACAAAAGAGATTTAATTTTCATTCTCCACCTCCTTGGTATTTTTTATTTCTTGCTGTTCTTTCAAGAGTTTTTTGGAATTCTTGTTCGGGGATTATTCTTATATCCCTATCTAAACTTCCTTTGTTTTGCTCCCACCACCTCTGCCATTTTATAGGATCACGACCAAAATCTTTTTCGGTTATCTCCTTTAATGCATACCCTGCAGAGATTCGAACACCTTTATTTCCATCTTTAAGAGCATCAATTAGTGGCTTTATTGCCCGATAATCCTTTGTTCTCCCAAGTGCTTCCGCTGCTTTGTCTTGAATTCCTAAATCTTCATTCTTCAAGACACCAATGAGCGATTCTACCGCACGGTCGCCTTTTATTTCGCCTAATGCTTTTGCTGCAAACTCTCTAACGCTTCTGATTTCATCCTTTGCCATACCAGCAATTAAAGATTCTATTGCACGGTGATCGCCTATTTTACCAAGTGCCCATGCCGACCATCCTCGAACATTCCAATCTTCATCTTTCGTCATGGCAAGAATAAGTGGTTCTACTGCACGGGCGTTACCTATTTCACCAAGTGCCAATGCTGCTTTCCATCGGACATATTCATCTCCGTATTTCAAGGCTTCAATTAGCGGATCTACTCCACGAAAGTCTTTTGTCTCTCCCAATCCCGATGCTGCACAGGATCTGATAAACGAATTCTTATCTTTAAGAGCAGCAATTAATAATTCCACTGCACGAGGAGTTCCTATTTTACCCAGTGCGTCTCCTGCTACATCTGCAAGATTCATATCTCTTACATCTTTAATCTTCATTGCAGCAAACAAAGGTTCCACTGCCAGAGGGTTTTTTATTTCGCCTAATGCTTTTGCAGCCATATACCTGACCTCTAAATCTTTATCTTTTAAAAGAGAAATGAGTCGTTTTACCCGAGGGTCTTCTATCTCACCCAATGATTTTATTGCATTCTCTCTAACATAGCGGTTCTTATCCTTCTTGGTTTCTAATTGTTGCTCTTTTAGAAGTCTCTGGAATCTTCCTTCAGAGACCCTGTGTATTTCAAGGTCTATCTTTCCCATAAATATTACCCATCTCCACTTGAAAATAATTCCATAAATTTCTTTACCCCACGCAACCATAAGATTTGGGTTGTGAATAACAGGATATTTCTTTTGAGTCAATTCATAGTTTTTACCCAACCTTTCACAGGCTAATTGATTTGGAAATTCCTGATGAGTTGTAAGATATTTCTGAAATTCATCATGAGTTGGATAGTATCTCTTATGTGTTTCAAGATAGTTCTCAATTGCCTGCTTTAAAGTCCACATATCAGACGATGAACCCTCTGACCCACTTTCTTTTGAAATCACTCTTCCTTCAATATAAAAAACTGGTAGGGAAGCAAAAATTAAACTAATAATAATACCTGATACGATTTTGGAAGAGATCTTTTTTAACCTTCGAATAAATACAACCATCGTTAGAATGTAAAATAAAAAGAAGCATGTCAATACATATTTAAAAAATCTCATCTGAATGTCCCCTAAAGACAAACCATCCGCATGCAGCCACCTAAATAAAAGTATCTCCCATAAGAAAGCTCCAAAAAATAATAAAATCTTAACAAATGCCTTTTTTGAACTCCAAATGGCATATACTAATGCCAAAACGAGTGGAGCGCCCAGGAAGATTGGTCGAGAAATTATGCACAAAGTGTAAAAAATGTTCATTATCCCAAATAAAATTTCTACTATGATATCTGTTATGCTACTCATGAAGATACTCCATAATCCAACCTTCTACCCCAAAACGAGAAATTTCACCCTCAATTATCATAATTCCAAATGCCATACCTTCAGCATTATACTTTAGATCGTTCAAACTCTCTTCTGTTTTGAATATTTCATAAAGCATCCAAACAATATAACCAAGTTCTCTGCATGCAGCATTAACAACAAAATGGTCTTTTCTTCCTGTTCTGTCTGGATCTTCAGGGAAAAAGACCTTAAAGCCAGAACCTTCGCCTCCATCATTATGGTTGTTTAGCCAAGCAGGTCGAGACTTTCTTGGTCCCCCATTACCTAAAAGAGCAAGATACCAATCATAATACCACTTTTGCCACTCATCCGAAACACTCAAATCATACAAAGCATGCAGAAAGAAACTTTGCTTGAATTCATTCTCAGTGAATTGATTCGCTAAGAATTGGGCAAAATTGGCGAATTTAGTACAGTCATCACCAGTCAAAGTTTTTGCATACTCAATAGCCCTTTTCTCTATATCATAGTAATATCGCCAAGATTTAGCCGATGGATGTGTAAGTAGAAAAAGGCCTCCACTTACACCTGCTATCTCATACCTTCCCTCTCCAGTTGTTGGGTCTTGAATGATGTAGCCTATACCCTGCCAGCCATTGTAAGTTATGCTTGATTGGGGGCATTTGGCTATGTTTCCTGCATTGATTGCATTCTTTATATCTTGTTTGGCAAAGCTTGGGATGTTAAAGCCATCAACTATACCTACATTAGAACTATCTATATCATAGACAGAGATACCATGCTCACCAGCTATCTGAATAGCTTTAATGGCAGAGATTGCTCCCTCTCCATACCATTTCTCCCAGATATTATGCTCTAAGACAGATGAAGTATAGCCTGAGATGGTCATAAATTCTTTGATTTTATCAGAAGCACCAATTACCGCACAGATGTTTCTGTCGGCATCAATGGATAAACCTCTAATCTTCATTGTGTAAGGCATACCAAAGAGATAGTCAACATCTGCCTCAACAAAGAGATGGGCAAACAATATATCTTTGAAGAAGGGAAGATGGAGGAAGGATGAGGCAATCTCATCCATTATTCCTACCTGACCAAAGTAACTTTTGCCTTGCATAAAGAGGTAGTCTCCAGCTATATCTTCTGAAAAGAAGCCATTCTGAAGGAAGTCTGGGCCAGTACCCTCTATGTTGGTGATAAGTCTCTGACCAATTTCAGTAGCAAGCTGACTGGAGAAGAAAGGCCAAGTGATGCAGAGGTTATGAAATTCGCCTGCTATAATGGTGTTCTGGATACAATCTGTTTCCTGGTTAGGCATGAATAGATCAATGGTTATGGTTTGATCCTTACCAGCACCTATTGGGTCACCCACTGCCTTTTCTTGGCCATCTATTTTTATGACTGGTTGGAGTTCAACTAAATAGGCAGGGTTATTATAAAGGCTTAGGTCAGATTTGTAAGAGAGGGTTAAACGACTTTCACCCAATTCAGGAAGGGGGATTTGATAAAACAAGTCCAAGCCAAGGATATCCTCTGAAGAGAGACTAATTCCTATCTTATATCTCAGATTATCAGGTATCTTGGAATATATGGTAGGTTGTTCAATTATTTCATAGGGAAGAGAAGCAGGAAGAACCTCAATCTCCTCAGGGATAATAGCCTTTCTCCTTGAAAACTCATAGAGCCTTTTTTTGGGAAAGTTTGTCTCTGCATATGTTCCCAATTGATTGAGCCAAAAGTATAGGGGAATCTCTATTTCTTGCTGTTTGCTTAAGAAACTTTCTTTATCAAAGATAACCTCATCTGATATATCCTCTCCTTCCTCTATCTTCTGCAGTTTGAATGATGGGTCTAAGGGAATCCAGGTATCCCCTTGTTTATGGATTGCTCCCCCTGAGGGGATGTAGTCAATATAGGATTCTACCCAGAAATGCTCTATTTTTATGGCATAGGGCTTTCCTCCCCTTACAAGGGTTATGGCAGGAATGCCATAGGAATATAAAATGTCCGCTACCTTCCAGGGGTCATTTATTCCCAGCCATAGCTTTGCCCTTTCTATGGGAATCTCTACCTTACCATAGACATATCTTGCTTGTATATTTGAGGCTCTAAGGAGAGAAATCAGAAGGGATGCCTGATCAAGGTCATTTCCCGCTTGCTCATGAAGACATCCAATAGCACCCTTTTGACTGCCATAGTAAGGTTCATATTTAATGTTATTTCTAACATATTGGTAAATCTTAAGTGGGCTTTTATCAAGAGAATTTGTCAGCTCTTTAATTTCTTGGGTAAATTTTATCTCGGGTGGGCTTTCTTGAAGATATTGGTTGGAAAGAGGCTTTACTTGTAATAGAGAAACAGATTTTGAACTTGTGGCTTTAGGTCTTTCCTCCTTTGTTTCCTTAATCCTCTTTATTCTGAAAGATGGCTTATCTTGTCTTATTGGCTTTTCTTTGTATTGTGCTTTTTCTAGGAATTCCATAAGAGGCTTTATCTTTCCCTTTTTCGCATTTTCTATTCTTTCTTGTAGCTTTTTGTAATTCTCATTGTATTGCTTAACAAAGTCATTGTGTCTTTGAAGGATTTTCTCAGGCAATTTCTTTTCCTTAAGGAATTCCTCGGTTTCTTTGAATTCCTCTCTTAATTTCTCATCAAGCTTCTCAATCTCTTTCTTCTTGTCATTAAGCTTGGATTCTTGGA
>JBFLYE010000079.1 GCA_040756715.1 bacterium | reverse complement strand
AATATGTCAAGGGATTTTTTGATAGTCGGCACTACAAAACTTAGGATAATATATGTATTATGGGGCAATTACTTGAGGTTTTGATATGGAGAGAAAATTTTTGGCGAAAATGACTTGACAATGGTTGGAGAGGAAGAATACCAGGAAGAGATGCCAACAGAATTATTTTGTGAAATTGTGTTGTTTGTAATTGTTGGAGATGAAGAATTCCAGCATCCAATCCCATTCCTTTGATTTTTAGAGATTGTATTGTCGGTAATAATTGGCGAAGAGCTGTCACAGTAAATACCTTCCCAAGCATTCTTTAAGATGATATTATTGGTGATACTTGGGTTCGCACCATTTATACAATATATTCCATTGCCAGAAGAATAATTTCCTCCTGCTCCGGTAATGCTAAAGCCTCTAATGACGCCATTACAAGATGTTCCATTAAAGGTTACTGTATTTGTATTCCCCAATCCCGTGGCTGTGATGGTGCAGGCATTTGCACCTGTCCCAATTAAGCTAATGCTTTTGTTGATATAAATAGCCTCGCTATATGTCCCAGCCAGAACAGAGACTGTGCCGCCTGTAGGGCATAAATTTATCCCTTTCTGGATGAGAGAAGATGTCCCTATGAAATTACCAAGATTGTCGTAGATGACAACGGGTCCAAGAATAACCGATTTTGTTCCAAAGACAAAGAAGCAGTTTTGAAATGTGAATGATTGTCCATCAATATTAGTAACCACAAGGCTCCAGCTTCCCAACGATACATCCTTTAGGTTAAAAATGGCATTTAAGGTTTGTGTATCTACATAGCTGACATTTCCAATTATCTCAAATATCTCGTCCTTTGTAAGCCTTGCACTTACATTTTCTCTAAAATTAAGACCTTTTATTGTTATTAAGATTGCCTCTGTATTTGTTCCAAGTGTGGGTGTAATAGAGGTAATGACAGGAGGAAGAAACCATAGGGAGAAATCAGAATAAACAGTTTTTCCGGCCTTTGCATTTGCTGTTTTTGTTTGTGGTATAAACCCATCCCTTGAAGCAGCGATGCTGTATGTTACACTTCCATATACCCCTCCAACAATGCCAAAGATTGCATATTTTCCACTTGAGTTTGTTGTTCCTGTTGCAATTGTTTCTGTTCCATAAATTATCCTAATGAGTGCATTGCTAACCGGGTTATTGAGGGTATCCTTTATTGTTCCAGAGATTGTGCCAAAGGATATGGAAAACAATATGCTTTCTAAAGATGGAGGGATTAAAGACAGGTTATTATAAAAGCCATTGTCATAGAATTCGCCAATTGGCTTTGGTGTTACAATGGCTGCTTTATCTAAGAAAGGCTTGGGATGGAATGTTTAAATGAGATAAGGAGCTAAGATCAAAATACTCTGCTGTAAGCTTCGGTGTTACACCCTCTGCCTTCTCTAAAAGCTCTGCTTGAGAAGATAATGTTCCTGTCCAGACTGTATCCGCCTCCTCTACAATTATTGAAGAGGAAAAAGATAGACTACTCCATAAAAGTATAAGCAAAATAATTCCGCTTACTCTTTGCATTTTTGATACAGCCCTCAGATACCCATTTCAGGAGATATTCTATCTCCTTACTCCTTCTCATAATAGATGATTGCTATGGTAAGGAAAGCTTCTCCTTCTTTATATCCCCCATATTCATTATGCCATAGCTCAATCTTGTGCTTATCACCTAAGCTCAAAGATGGGCTGAACTTATCTTCTCTCCATTGCCATTTATTATCGCCGGATCCGAAGTTATTGATCTGTACATCATCAACTTCAAACGTTGAACCATCACTATCCCAAGCAGTATGGGACCAAGAAGTCTCATAGACTGTAAGTGTTCCAGGCTCATTTGGTATGGTAAGGTGCATAAACTCCCAGCCTTCTTCCCATTTTCCGTCAACTATCAGCATTAGCCGGTTCGCATTGGGGTGCTTGAAGTCATAGTAGCTGATTTCAGATGGAGTTATTATTCCAATCTCTTCACAGACCTTATGTATTCCGTTCCACAACATCGTAACTACCTTCGATTGGTCTTGCTTATAAGCTCTGTAATCGAATATCTTTGCTCTCGGAACATCCTTTGTGTAGTATGTGAGTATCCAGCCATCCTTATGGACAAAGCAGTGTATTTCTGCGTTCTCATTCTCTAAATACCCAGATGGTCTGATAGAGCCAATTATATAATCATTCTCTTCCTTCTCAAGTCCAACAAACACACCCTTCGCTTGACTTAGGTCTATTTGCTGACCCAAATTTATCCACCCGGCAATGCCCGCCTCCTCACTGAGAAAGGTATAGGTTCCTGCCTCCAAAATCTCTGGGCCTTTAAGCTCCATAACCCCTTGCTCATCTCCCCAAAGGTTGGATAGCCCAACCCCTAATCCTACAATTGCTAATGCTAATAGCTTTTTCATTTTTTCATTTACCTCCTATTTTTAAATTTTTTAAAAAATAATCTTTTTTTCTTTACATCACCCCCTTAAACAAAAAAGCACCCTTTTCGCTTTTTGCGACAAAGATGCTTTCTGCTTTATTTTGCAAAAATAAAGGTGTTCTGCATCCTCTCTCTGTATATCAACAAACCCTTTATTTTCATCTTACCATTCTTTTGTAGTGACTGGGTTATTCACAAGGTAAAACCTTCATCCTATCTTCTCAATAAAGTCTTTTGTTGCCTTCAAGGCATCCTTGACCATATCAACATTGTGAAGAAGTCCTCTATAATAACCTGCTATGTGTAACTCTTTATATAAAAATTCAAAACTTTTTAATATCTTCCCATTATGAATTGTAAGATGCTTTCGCAACATTTCCCTATAGCTATTTACAGATTTC
>JBFLYE010000078.1 GCA_040756715.1 bacterium | reverse complement strand
AGGGCGAGGACGCAGGCCTGCCGTAGGCAGGCCAAAGCCGAATCAAAGGTTCTTTTTTTTGCAGTTGTGGATAGTATTGGGTAAAATTATAGGAACATAGTTTGGTTCTCTCTTAGATGGGGAGCCAATCCTTTGGATACGAACCAGGATTTTTGAGGAAGGAGGGGAAGAAAATCCCTCTTTTTCTTTCTCTTCTTTTGAACCCTCCCACCCATCCCCAAAAGGAAAAGCAGAGACCTTTTCATTTTCATAATCCTTTGAATAATAAAGACTTATTTGAATTTGCTCTTTTGAGTAAATAATTTCTTTGATAGATTTTTTGATATAAAGAGGCCTTTCAATTCCTTTTTTCTGGGCAAGGGAAGAGAGGAAATTTTGAAGAAGGGATTTTTAATTTTCCTTTACAACAAAATTTGGAAAAAGACTTGACAAATATATGTAGAGTAGGGTATACTACATAAGGTGATCATTTGTGGGAGTAAAATTCACTTTATATATTCCGGAAGGACTTGAACACACGAAGGAGGTGAAGAAGATTTGGAATACTCTTTTAAAGGAAGTGGAAACCTCCTACAATCTAAAGATTTTAAAAGAGGTTATCAATAAACAAAACGAAGAAAGGATAAAATTTGAAATACTCTGGCCTCTGGCAATAAGGAAAAGAATAAAAATCCATCAAACAAGAAGAACAAAGTCCCTTTATCCTCAATTAGTAGTTTTTATAGAGGATAAACCTTTTACCTTTTATCCCCAAAGCTATGGAAAAAGCAAAATAGATATAAACCAGTTTTTAGAAGGGCTATTAAAAGAGGAAATCCTCTGCCTTCATGAGAAGGTAGAACTGATAGAGTATTTAAAGAAGAGATCTTAATATGAAATTTAGAAGAAAATATGCCAAAGAGTTGCTTGTTGCTTTTAAGGCTGTGTGTGAGAAGATATCTCGGCAAGGGGCGAAGCAATATTGTGCCTTAGGCATAGGAATTGTTTCTGAGGCTGGTATAGAACTTCCTGATTATAAACATACTGCAAGAAGTCCCTTATTTGGAGAAATAGCTTCTGCATTCTATGAAATGATTGATAACAAATGGATAGAAGAAGTAGATATAGATGAACAAGCTAAACGAGATTTTTATTTTGAATATAAAGAACCTATTATGAAAATATGCGGAGGTTTTTATTCAGATAAAGAACAAATGAAAAGAATTCTTTCAAAAGACTGGCCTCTTGGCGATCATTGGTTCAGGTTAACAACTAAAGGTGAAGAACTTATTGAAAGAATAAAGAGCTATTGGTTAAAAAGAAAAATATGGTATCCAATTAAGGATAACACTAAGATAATTATTTTAACTGTAATTAGCGTGATTATTGCTCATATTTTAATTACCTTGATTTCATTGATCTTTAAGAGGTGAAATATGAACTGTGCAATCTATACAAGGGTATCAACAGACTTACAAGCTGAAAAGGAATTTTCTTCTTGTGAGGCTCAAGAAGAGAAGATAAACTCCTTTATCAAGAGCCAGAATAACTGGAAGATTTTTAAGGTTTATGCTGATCCCGGTTATACAGGGGCCAATCTTAATCGGCCTGCCTTGCAAACATTACTTGAAGATATAAAGCAAGGAAAGATTGATGTAATTTTGGTCTATAAGATTGATCGACTTACTCGCTCCCCTAAAGACTTCTTTCAATTAATAGAGCTCTTTGAGAAATATAAGGTTAACTTTATATCCATAACGGAAAGGTTTGATACCTCTACTCCATCGGGAAGACTTCTAAGAAATATCATACTTACCTTTGCTCAGTTTGAGAGAGAACTTGCCAGTGAGAGAACCAAGGACAAAATGCTCCAACGTGCTCAAAAAGGTATGTGGAATGGTGGCATTCCACCGTTTGGGTATAAGACAATAGATAAAAAGCTTATCCCTGATGAAAAGGAAGCTGAAATTGTAAGGCTGATCTTTGAAACCTATGTTGAGACTGGTTCAATTGCCGAAGTCTATAAGAAACTAAAGGAAAGAAATATTTTAAATAGAAACGGCGAAATTGTCACTAAAGCCTGCATTCCTCATATATTGAGTAATGTTATCTATATTGGCAAATTAAAATATTCAGGCAAAATCTATGATGGCCTACACAAGCCAATAATTAGCGAAGCCCTTTTTAACGAGGCTCAAGCAATCCATAGAAAGAAGATCTGTAAGATGAAACTTTTTAGAAATTATCTTTTCTCTGGTCTAATTAGCTGTGAAGAGTGTGGCTCAAAAATGACACCTACTTATACAAACAAAAAAGCTAAGCACGGAAGAAAAAGATATTTCTACTACAGATGCACTACCACTTTTAAAAGAGACTGGCAGGCCTGCACAACTCGACAGGTAAATGCTAATCGGCTGGGAAAATTTATAATAGAGAGTTTAGAGAGAATAGCAAAAGATGAGCCGTATATTGAAAATCTCTGCTTTAGGCTAAATCATAGTCCCGAGGAGTTAGTTCGAAATTCCGCTATAAAAAATTGGACGTCGAGTGACCGAACTGGGCTCGAACTATCAAGGGGTTCGTTGAAAATCGACCCCAAAGAACTAACTTCTCAACTTCAAAATTTCCTTCACTCCCTAAAAACCCTCCCCAAAACCGACCAATCAATCTTAATAAAGAATAGAATTCATTCCCTAAAATATTCCAAAAAATCTGTCAGGGTAAATTTTTATTATTCTTTAAAAATTAATGAGTTAGAATATCAAAAAGAGGGTTATGGTCAGGTGGGGGTGGGTGGTGGGAGTACGTATTATTCTTTAGAAAAAGAAGACCTGAATCTTGTCCCTTCTCAGCAATCAAATTTAGTTCGAAAGGAAAATTTGGCTCCTGGGAAGGGATTCGAACCCCCGACCAAGTGGTTAACAGCCACCCGCTCTGCCAGCTGAGCTACCCAGGAATAAGCTTTTTATATCAGAAAATTTGAAACTTTGTCAATTAAGGCAAAAAT
>JBFLYE010000077.1 GCA_040756715.1 bacterium | reverse complement strand
CAGGACCATTTTGGATATAATCCAAGGTTATTTGGGACATCTTGCGGGTCTCTTCTTGCCATCATATTTCCATCTTCTGTGTAAGAGCCAGAATAGATCCAATTGCCACAGGCGGTAGTTCCATCATCCGCTAACTTGGCAAAGGAAGCCACTTGCTTTTTTGTTTGTGTTTCATAGCCATTTATCTCCTTTGCTACTAAATGTGGATTTAGTGTCTCTCCATAATCCCAATTAAGATTAACTATTGGTTCGGGAAATACCCCTTGCTCTTTTTCATAAAGGGTTTTAAGCTCCTTGTAAAGGCTGTCAATAATTTCATAATCTGGCTTTGAATTGCCAATTGGCTCAATTGCCTTGTTCCTCCATTGTGCCCACCTTCCCGAGTTGGTAACCGAGCCCTCTTTCTCTAAAATTGAGGCAGCGGGTAATAAAAATACCTCGGTGTTTATCTTTGTTGAATCTACCCCCGGACGCTTCCAGAAATCTGCGGTCTCTTGCTCCCATAAATCCATTACCACAAGCCAGTTAAGGTTTTCCAATGCCTTGTAAGTCATATTAAGGTTTGGGCTACAGACACAGGGGTTTTGGCCAAAGACAAATAAGCCTTTTATTGTCCCTGCATACATTGCTTCAAAGAGGGAGATATAGGAATAATTACCTGAGTTCTTGGGAAGATAGGAATAGCAAAAGTCATTCTCCTGCCTTGCATTATCTCCCCACCAAGCCTTCAGGAGGGATGTAATATATTTTGGGGTATTCTGCCACCAATTGGCAGATTTAGGGTCTTTTGATTTCGGCGTATATTTTTCAATATATGTTTTTAGGTCAAGCTCTTTATCTGTGGGTGCCTTAAGATAGCCTGGAAGAATATGAAATAGCAAGGTATGGTCGGTTGAACCCTGAACATTTGGCTCGCCCCTTAAGGCATTTATCCCACCACCGGCAAAGCCAATGTTTCCCAAAAGGAGCTGAAGAATTGAATATGCCCTAATCATTTGAGCCGCATTGGTATGCTGGGTAGTTCCCATTGAATACATTATGGTAGCTACCTTATCGGGCTTTCCTGTGGCACAGAATGTCTCACAAACCTTAAGGTAGGTATCCTTAGGGGTTCCTGTAATCTTTATTACTGTATCCACATCGTATCTTGCATAATGCCTCTTTAATAATTGAAAGACGCAATTTGGGTCTTGTAAGGTTTTATCTTTCTTGGGAATACCAGCTTCATCATATTGATACTTCCAGGTTGCCTTATCATAGCTTCTTTTCTCTGGATTATACCCTGAGAATAGCCCAATATCCTCGGATAGCTTGAAATCTGGGTTAATAAGAAATGGGGCATCGGTGTATTCTATAACATATTCTTTTTGATAGAGGTTATTTTGGAGGCAATAGTTTATAATCCCGCCAATAAAGGCAACATCACATCCAGAGCGCATTTGTGCATAAATATCTGCCTTGCTGGCTGTTCTGGTGAACCTTGGGTCAACCACAATAAGCTTTGCCCCCTGCTCCTTTGCCCTGGTTATCCATTTAAAGGAAACGGGATGGCATTCCGCAGCATTTGACCCAATTATCATAATACAATCAGAATTTTTAAGGTCAATCCAATGGTTGGTCATTGCACCCCTGCCAAAGGATTCTGCCAATGCTGCCACTGTAGATGAATGGCATAAGCGTGCCTGATGCTCAAGGTATACAAGACCAATTGCCCTCATCAGCTTTGTCCACAAATAGCATTCCTCATTGTTGTGCATTGCACCTCCTACTGAGGCAATTGCCCTTGTTCGATTTAAACCATCCAATTCAAATGTCTTGTCCCTTGTTTCTTTTATTTTCTTTGCAATGGTTCTTATGGCAAAGTTCCAATCCTTTTCCTCCCATTTTGTGCGTTTTGGGGCTCTGTATAAAACCTTTGTCTGCCTCCTTGGATTATTTACAATCTGGAAAATGGCAGAGCCTTTGCTACATAATGCCCCCTGGTTTATGGGATGGTCAGGGTCTCCCTCTGAATTTATCAGCTTACCCTCTCTTGTGGTAGCAATAATACCACATCCCACACTACAATATGGGCAGATTGAGGTTGTCTCCTTCCCATACTTTAGCTTAAGCTCTTCGGCATAAGCCTTTGGCTTTGCTAGATCAAATATCCCTAATTGGCTTAAGAATAAGCCCCCTCCTGCTGTCCCGGTAATCTTTAAGAAGCTTCTTCTGGTAACTTCCATTTTACACCTCCTTTGTCGCTCAATGAGGGGTTTTCCTCCCTCTATGATACTCGCTTCGTTCGTTTCTCCCCCTGAATAAAAAATTATTAATTATTATAAAATTATAAATTGTCAAATGTCAACAAAATTTTTGTATGGTGTAGCTTTAAGGGAACAAATGAAATCCGAAATCGCTATCATTTAAGCAATGCGTTTTTATAAACAATCCATTTCTGCCTCAACAAAGGCTTTAAGTGATTCCTCAATTTGACGATGAATACTTCTTTATCATTATAGTATCTTCCATTACTTAGTGCAAAAATAGTATTTAAGAAATTTTGAATTCTAAATTTTGAATTTTGAATTGAAGGTTTAAGTTTTATAAAATTTTTCCCCTTTTAATTCAAAATTCAACATTCAAAATTCATAATTTTATAAAGTTTTCCTTAAGATT
>JBFLYE010000076.1 GCA_040756715.1 bacterium | reverse complement strand
TTTTTGCTCATAAGTTGAGTAAATTTTGACTTTGAAAGCCATTTTATTGTAAAATAAGGTTATGAAAATTCTTATTTTTCTTGTTTTTTTGGCAGGATGTGTAACAAACCAATACATTTCCTCATATTCATATAAAGAAAACCAAAAGGCGGTTAATCTATATGAGAGGGGATTGGAGTTTAAAAAAAGGGGGGAATATGCAAACGCAATAAATGAATTTCAAAGATTCCTTGATTACTATGGAAATACATATTTTTGTGATGAGGCATATTATCAAATTGCAGAATGCTACAGGCTCCTTTCCCAATGGCCTGAAGCTATTAGCTCTTATAAAAGGCTTATTTCTCAATTTAGCAAGCCTTTTTTATTATGGCGTCCATTTGTAAAGGAGAAGGAATCTTCTTTTATTCCAGAGGCAAATTATAAAATAGGGCTTTGTTTTGAGGAAGAAAGGGATTATCTTGAGGCAATTAAGTATTATAAGAAGACAATAGAAAATTATTATTCCACAGAATGGGGTTCTCTTTCAGAAAAAGGGATAAAAAGGATAATCTCAAAAAATCCCGATGCAAAATGGGCAAAAAAGGAGGAGAAGAAGCTGGCAAGGCTAATAAAGAAAGCGAAGAAGAAATAAATGGGTTTTGAGTATATTAAAGGAAGGTTTTGTTGTGATGGTGTAGAGATAGGCGAAATTGCAGATAAGGTTGACACGCCGTTTTATCTTTATAGCAAAGAGGCGATAGAGAGAAATTTTAAAGAATACAAAGAGGCATTTTCAGAGGTTTCACCCCTTATTTGCTATGCGGCAAAGGTAAATTCAAACATTGCAATCCTTAAGCTTCTTTCTAAATTAAGCTCTGGCTGTGATGTTTCCTCATTAGGAGAGCTTTTCTTGGCAAAAAATGCAGGAATTCCTGGTAAAAAAATCGTCTTTAATGGAAATGGAAAGACAGAGGATGATATAAAGATGGCAATTAAGGAGAAGGTATTCTTAATAATTGCTGATTCCATTGATGAGCTGTTTCTTATAGATAATTTCGCAAAAGAAAAGATAAATGTTGGGATAAGGATAAATCCAGGCATTGAGCCAAAAACCCATCCCTATGTTGCCACAGGCCTTGAAAAAAGCAAATTTGGGATAACGAGGGAAATCCTTAAAAATGCCATAAGCCTTATAAGAAAGATGAAGAATATAAACCTTATCTGTTTATCATCCCATATTGGCTCACAGGTTACCGAGCTTTCCCCTTTTGTTGAAAGTGCAAAAAGGCTTGTTAACCTTGCCAAAGAGATTGGGGAAATAAAATATATCGATATAGGGGGAGGTCTTGGGATTCCTTACAACAATGAGAATTTTCCAGGCATATCGCAATTTGCAAAGGAGATTACCCCAATTGTTAAGGATTTTAAGCTTATTATAGAGCCTGGAAGGAGCATTGTAGGAAATTCTGGCTGCCTTGTTACAAAGGTTTTGTATCTTAAGGAGACAAAAGCAAAGAAATTTATTGTTGTAGATGCTGGAATGAACGACCTTATAAGGCCAGCTTTATATAACAGCTTTCATCGGATATTACAAAGCGAATTAAGGGAACAAGGAGAGATTATTGCTGATATTGTAGGCCCTTTATGCGAAGATGGAGATTTTTTAGCAAGGGAAAGAAAAATGTCTGCTGTTTCTTCATCAGACCTCCTTTGCATAATGGATGCTGGTGCATATTCCTTTTCAATGTCATCAAATTATAATGCAAGGAGAAAATGCCCTGAGATTATGGTAATAGATAAAAAACCCTGTGTGATTAGAAAAAGGGAGTCTTTCAAGGATCTTATCAGGAATCAGGTAATCCCGTATGGATTATAAAAAACTAAGTGGCTCGGGGAATACATTTGTCATTGTAAATAATTTATCCCAACAAAAAATAAACCCGAAAGAATTGGCGATAGAGCTATGTTTAAAGGAGAAAACAGATGGGCTTCTTCTCATTGAGCCGTCCAAGATTTGTGACTTCAAGATGAGAATATTTAACAAGGATGGAAGTGAGGCAGAGATGTGTGGAAATGGTAGTAGGTGTGCTGCATTCTTTGGATGGAAAGAGAATTTAGCAGAGAATAAGATGGAGATAGAGACCCTGTGGGGAAGGATTAAGGCAATTGCTTCAGGTGATTTAGTAAAAGTAATGATAGGAGAACCAAAGGATATAAGGCTAAACATTATGCCAAATTGTCATTTTGTAAGGGTTGGCGTTCCCCATACAATTGTATTAGTAGATGATGTAGATAATCTTGATGTATTTAGCTTGGGAAGAAAAATAAGGTTTGATAAGGTATTTGAACCAGAAGGAACGAATGTGGATTTTGTTGAGGTTGAAAAAGAAAATAAGATAAAGATAAGGACATATGAAAGGGGTGTTGAGGATGAAACCCTATCCTGCGGCACAGGCTCTTGTGCATCTTGCTATATCCTTTATCTTTTAAATAAGACACATTTTCCAACCATTGTAGAGGCAAGAAGCAAGGAGCTTTTAAATGTATATTTTGAGGATAACAGGCTTTATCTTGAGGGAAGGGTTAAAGAGATTTAAGAATCTCTTCTATTTTTCTTATGGCAGATGCCCGGTGGCTTACTTTATTTTTCTCTTCCAAGCTAACCTCACCGAATGTTTTATTAAAGGGTGGATAAAAAAATATTGGATCATAGCCAAAGCCATTATTTCCCTTTGGCTCAAAGGCAATAAATCCTTCCACAGTGCCCTCTGCTGTTTTTAAAAACCCAGAGGGGTCTGCAATTGCCGCTATAGTCTTAAACCTTGCCTTTCTTTTTTCAAAGGGAACACCCTTAAGTAGCTTAATAATTAGCCTATTCTTTTCTTCATAACTTATATCTCCTCCAAATCTGGAGGAATAGACACCAGGTGCGCCATTTAGATAATCTACCTCAAGGCCAGAATCTTCGGATAAGGTAAGGAGGGAATAGGCAGATGCATATTCCCTTGCCTTCTTTATTGCATTTTCTTCTATTGTTTTTCCATCTTCAATTGGCTCAATTTCAAAAGGCAAGGAGGAAAGGGGTATAAATTCAATATTAGAGTCAATAATCTCCTTAATCTCCCTTATTTTATCAGGATTTTTTGTGGCAAGAAGCAATTTCATATTTTGTATGTGTTTAGCTGTTTTAAAATTTATTCACCTTTTAAGAAATTTTGAATTCTAAATTTTGAAT
>JBFLYE010000075.1 GCA_040756715.1 bacterium | reverse complement strand
AAGTGGGCATAGGTTGATTTTGGGTCTTCTTTTACCAGCCTTTTTGCATTTTTGATTATCTCATTCTTTCTTTCTTTTTTTGCAAAAAGAAGGATTGCTTCGCCAGATTTATCTTCTTTAAAGAATAACTGAAATCTATTATCTTTTAAAAGCTCATTTACTGCCTTTCTGCATTCTTCTGGATTTGTCCAGGGCGCTACCCAATCTTTACCATAGGTATTTAAGACAACATATTCTCCCTCTTTATAATCAGGGAATGAATAAACAGGATTTCTTCTTGCTGAAAAATGGGAAAGGATATTATCCTGGATAGATACAGGAAGATTCTTTGGAACTATAGCCTTTATGGTTTCAAATAAAGCCCTTTCCCTTTTTATTTGATAATATTTCTGTAAAATATCTTTTTTGGGAATGGAAAGAAGGCTTTTGTGGCTATTGGAAGATGAGGTATAAACAATTGGGTTTTGAGAATTTGCTTCAAAGCATTTAAAAGAAAAGTAAAAGTTTGAAAGAAAAGAGGCGGTTAAGATCAACATAGCTAATGGTATGGGTTTAAGCCTTTTTAACAATAATAAAGCCCCATAAATCCCTGAGATTATAGCAAAAGGGGGAATTGGGCTAGAGTAGTGAAAACAAAGAAGGTATTGGGCATTCCATCCGGCCATAAAATGAAGGGCTATCTCAGGAAGGGCAATAAGTATCTCAAAGCTTAATATAGAAAGAAAGCCACAAGGAAGAACAAGCAGGATAATGGTAGCAATCTTTTCATTAAAGGGAGAAAAAAGCATCTTTAGGGTATTTTGTGGTTTTAAAATGAGGTTTTTTAATATTTCCGATGGGCTTTCTCCAAGGTTTAATCTTCCAAAGTGCTTATAGGTTGAATCTATTTCTGTTATTGCTGTTTCTTTTTTTGATATAAGGCATTAGAATAGATACAGAGGTATATGCCCAGAGGATTCCAATGATAAATGTAATAATGCCAATCTTTTTGTTTATTTTAAAGAAGGAATAGATGCCTAAGGCTATTATGATTAAAGAGAGATCTTCTTTTATCATTAAAGAGAGAAAGAGGAAGATAAAGTAAAGAAGCCAAATTCTTCTTTGTAGGAAATAGAAGGTAAAAAGGAGGAAGAAGGGAGCAAGGCATATCTCATGGAATTCAAAGAGATTTACCCTTGAGATAAATGGATGAAAGAGATAGGCAAAGGAGAAGGATAAACTTAAGAGATTATGCTTTAATTTATCCTTGGCAATGAGAAATACAGGGATTGCTCCTAATCCAAGGAATAGGCTTTGTAACACAAGAAGCATCTTTGGGTCTTGCCAGATAAGATAAAATGGGGCAAGGATAAGGAGGATGAGTGAGAAATGCTCGCCAAGGAAGTTATAGCCCAATGTTACAGAGGTATTAAGAATTCTTCCCTTAATTGTATTCCATATCGCCTCATCAAATATCGCTAAATCATGATGCCCGGTAAAGAAACCATTGTATTGGATAACAGAAAGATAGGAATAAATGGCAATATAAAGAAAGGTTAAAAAAAGAAGAATAAGCCAAGTTGCAATCTTTGGAATATCTTTGTTTAAATTAAGCAATTGGGCATTAAGAAAGACAAAGCTGCTTACTAAAAAGATAAGAAAAAAGGGCTTCCAGATAGAAAAAGAGAGGCTTTTATAAAGAAAAAAGCCAAGAATTAGTAAGGCATTACACAGAATAATTATCCAAAAACCCTTTTTGCCCTTTGCTTTTTTGGTTTTTCTTTTCACAAACCTAATTTTAGCTTAAAAAGCAGGGTTTGTAAAGGTTATTTCACCACCATTGATTTTATAGCAGAGAAATTGTCTGCCTTTAGCTTGTAGAAGTAAAGGCCAGAGGAGAGGGGTTGGTCTAAGTCGTTCTTTAGGTCAAAGGGAATTGCCCTTTGTTTTTGGGTATATGAGCCTTTGGGTTTTTGTCCTAGCTCTATTGTCCTTACCCTTTGTCCTAAGATGTTATAGATTTCTAGAGAAACATTTGAATCCTTGGAAAGCTTGAATGGGATATAGCAGGCAT
>JBFLYE010000074.1 GCA_040756715.1 bacterium | reverse complement strand
ACCCTAATCTTTAAAGCAATCTCAGAAGACCCAGAATCAATAATAAAGATTATCCCAATTTCAACAAGGAATATGGCAAACAAAGAAATGCAATCCCAAGCAATCTTACTAACCATAAATACACAAGCTCCCCAAATCTCAGAGCTTTTTCCATCCTATCCAAATCCAGCAAACAATTTCTGCTATATTCCCTTTACCCTAGCAAAGGATTCCAATCTCTCATTAGAAATCTATAATCTCCTAGGACAAAGGATAAGAACAATGAAGCTTGGCTTTAAAAAGAAGGGCTCATACACAAAGCAAAACTCTGCTCTATTTTGGGACTTAAAGAATGACAATGGCATCAAAGCCTCAAAGGGCTTATACTTCTATAAGCTTATTGGAGATGACTTCTCTGCCATTAAATCAATGGTGGTGAGGTAGGGTTTACTTTCCATAAGTTTTTTAAACCAAAAGATTTTCCTTGACCTTGTATATACAAATGTCATACAATTGAAATATGGGACGTGTTTAGCTAAAGCTAAACAATTAAACAAAGCGTTTCTGGCTTTTTAATGAGGAAGCTTAAACACATATTAAGGAGCTAAACACATACATTTATTTGAGTATATTCCTCTAGCTAACTTGTATTTTTTTGCATATTTTAATGGTAGGCTTATCGCTTTCTCTAATCATTGTATCTCATATCTCCTACAAACCTATCAAACAAATAGCTTGAATCGTGTGGACCAGGGGATGCCTCTGGGTGGTATTGAACAGAAAATATGGGAAGCTCTTTATGTTCTATTCCCTCTAATGTATTGTCATTTGGGTTTATATGTGTTTTTTCTACTATCTCTGGAAGGCTTTTAATATCAACACAGAATCCATGGTTTTGTGATGTAATATCAATCTTTCCTGTTTTTAGCTCTAAAACAGGCTGATTTCCTCCCCGATGTCCAAATTTAAGCTTATATGTCTTTCCAGAAAAAGCAAGGCATAGTATCTGATGACCAAGGCAGATCCCAAATATGGGGATTTTTGTTTTTATAAGCCTTTTCACCTCATCTATTACATAGGGGACACCCTCGGGATCACCTGGGCCATTTGAAAGGAGGATTCCATCTGGGTCTTCTTTAAGAATTTCATCTGCCGTGCAAGAGGCAGGAAAGATTATAAGCTCGCAATTAAGGTCTGTTAATTTCCTTAAAATATTTAGCTTTACACCAAAATCAAAAACAGCAATTTTAGCCTTTTTATTCTTGCAAGGAATTGTGTATTTTTCTTTGCAGGTTACCATTTTTACAAGGTCTTTTCCTATGATGCCCGGTGCATCAGATAGCTTTTTTTGCAGGCTTTCTATGTTCAAATCAATTGTTGAAATAATTGCCTTCATTGCACCCTTATCCCTTATATGCCTTGTCAATGCCCTTGTGTCAATACTCTCAATTGCAATGATGTTGTTTTTCTTAAGGTAATTAGAAAGGGAGCTTTCTGCCCTGAAATTAGAAAATCTCTTGCTCATTTCCTTTACCACAAAGCCCTCTACTTGTGGCTTGCTTGATTCTACATCTTCATTATTTACGCCATAGTTTCCCATCAAAGGGTATGTCATATTTACAATTTGACCACAATACGATGGGTCTGTTAGTATTTCCTGATACCCTGTCATACTTGTATTAAAGACAATCTCTCCTGTTTTTTCACCTTTTGCTCCACAGGAATATCCCCTAAAAGCCCTTCCATCCTCAAGAAGAAGAATCCCTTCCGACTTTTTGATTCTTTGACTCTCTGACTCCCGACTCTTACCCAAGCTTCTCAACCCTCCTTTTATGCCTTCCTTTTTCAGGTTTTGCTTCCAAAAATGCATCAACAATTTTAAATCCCTCATCTTCCTGCAAGAACCTTCCAGAAAGGCATAGAATATTTGCATGGTTATGTTGCCTTGCAAGCCTTGCAAAATCTTCTCTATGGCATAAAGCAGCCCTTACATTAGGAATTCTATTAGCAGAAATAGACATTCCAATTCCTGTGCCACAAATAAGGATGCCTAATGAGGTTCTATTCTTTGAGACAAAATCTCCTACCAGGAATCCATAATCAGGATAATCGCAAGATTTATCAGAATCTGTCCCAAAATCCCTGATTTCAAAACCTTTTTTTATAAGGTATTCCTTTATTTTCTCCTTCAAAAGAAACCCTGCATGATCAGCACCCATAGCTATAATCATTGTTTAAAATTATCCCACCCCTAATTCCTTAATCCCATTCTATTTTATCTATACACCTCTTTATCTTCAAAAAACAGGTTTCATATGCCTCAATTGAACCACCAAAAGGGTCAGGTATCTCTGGATCTTCTTCTTTCGCATACTCACTAAGAAGATGTATTTTTCCCGATGCCTCTTTAAAGAGGGAAATAACCTTTTGTTCTTGATACCTTTCCATTACAAAGATAATATCTGCCCAGGAAACCATATCAGAGCTTATCTGCCTGATAACATGACATGCAACGGGAATTCCATAATTTTCTAAAACCCTCTTTGTCAAAGGAGGAAGATCAAGCCCTTCTAATGCAGAAATTCCGCAAGATAAGGCTTCAAGACCCAGGTTTAGGCTTTGAATGTATTTCTCTGCCATAACACTCCTACAGGAATTGCCTGTGCAAACAAACAAAACCCTCTTTAATCTACTCTTATCATATCCTTGCATTTCTCAAATTTCTTTTTTCCAATTCCCTTTACCTTCATTATCTCCTTTAATGATGTAAAAGTCCCATTTTCTTTTCTATATTTTATGATTTCTCTTGCTATGTTTTCTCCAATTCCAGGAAGGCCTATAAGTTCATTAAGGTTTGCTCTGTTTATATTTATTTTGGATTTTGGATTTTGGATTTGTTTGGGATCTGGAATTTTGGATTTTGAATTTGTTTCGGATTTCGGATTTCGGATTTCGGATTTAAAATTTGGGATTTGTCCCTCCACAACCTCTATCCTGGCAAATTGCCTTTCCTCTTTAATCCTCCTTAATATCAAGATAGATGATGCCAATATTGCAGATAAAAGAAAAATAGCAACAAGCATTTGCTGGGCCCTTGATAAAATAAAATCCTTTAAATATTTTTGCTCCATAATGATTGAATATGACATATAGCACAGGCAACACCATCTGCCGCATCATCTGGCTTTATTATATAAGAAAGACCAAGAAGCCTCTTTATCATCTCCTGAACCTGTAGCTTTGTTGCCCTTCCAAAGCCTGTAATTGCTTGCTTTATCTGAAGGGGTGTGTAGTTATAGATGGGAAGGCTTGAATAAGCAGAAGCAAGGATACATATCCCCTTTGCCTCACCAATGCCCATTGCTGTCTTTGCATTCTTAAAAAAGAAGACATCTTCTATCCCACAAGACTCTGGAGAAAATTCTTTGATTATTTCTAAAAGCCTCTTATATAAAAAAAGAAGCCTCTTTTCCTTTGGCATCTTTTTGTCTGTTTTGATAATACCTGCTTTAATTAGCCTTAAACCTTTATTTTCCTCGATTATTCCATATCCGGTTTGAGCAATCCCTGGATCAATTCCCAAGATAACCATAATTTCATATTTGACATTTTATTTTACAATATTATAATTTAAATTTGCAAAGGAAAAATTAATTGCCTTTTTTGTCTTCTCTATATCTTTATCTGTATGGCAGGTAGAAATAAAGCAAGCCTCAAATTGGGAGGGTGGAAAATATATCCCTTTATTTAGCAGCCCTTTGAAAAAATTGGCAAACCTTTCGCAATCAGAGGTCTTTGCAGACTTGTAATCAAATACAGGGCTATCTGTAAAGAAGATGGTAAACATTGAGCCAACTTGATTTACCTTGACACATCCAGAAAGGCCTTCTAAAAGGTATTTTGTCTTTTTCTCAAGCAGGTTGTATGGGTTTTCCTCCTTTAAAATATTTAAAACAGAAATGCCACATGATGCAACAATGGGATTTCCTGAGAATGTTCCTGCAGAAAATACATCTCCATCTGGTGCAAGACAATCCATTATCTCCTTTTTTCCACCATAGGCACCAATCGGCAAGCCACCTCCAATTATCTTTCCTAATAATGTAATATCTGGCTTTATTCCAATAATATTTTGAAATCCGCCAAAGCATAATCTAAAGCCTGTGATTATCTCGTCAAAGATAAGGAGGATTTTGTATTTCTCTGTCTCTTCCCTTAAAACCCTTAAGAACTCCAAATTTGCTGGGATAACACCCATATTTCCCGCAATTGGCTCTACAATAACAGCGGCAATCTCAGGATGGTATTTTTCAATTATTGCCTTAAATGAAGGAATGTTATTATATGGAAGAACAATTGTTGTTTGAAAAAATTCTTCTGGAATCCCAGAGCTGGTTGGAACTCCAAGTGTTGTTAAGGATGAGCCACAAGAGACAAGGAGGGAATCAACACAGCCATGGTAGCCACCCTCAAATTTTATTATTCTTTTTCTTTTTGTCCATCCTCGGCTAAGCCTAATAGCAGACATAACCGCCTCTGTCCCTGAATTAACAAGCCTTATTTTCTCAATAGATGGAATTGCCTTGCAGATTATCTCTGATAAAATAACCTCTTTCTCTGTTGAAAGACCAAAGTTTGTTCCTTTGTCTATTGCCTCTTTTATAGCAGAAGATACCCTTGAATGGCTATGACCTAAGATAATTGCACCAAAAGAAAGGCAATGGTCTATATATTTCTTTCCTTCCTTATCAAAAATATAAGCACCCGAGCCTTTTTCAACAAATATTGGCTTTTCTTTAACCGGCCTGAATGCCCTTGCTGGACTATTTATACCACCTGGTATATATTGAAGAGCTCTTTCGTATAGGTCTTTTATGTTCGGGGAGTTTTTCATTCCTCTTCCTTATTCTTTATCCTCGCTTGTGCTGCGGCTAAGCGGGCGATAGGAACCCTATAGGGTGAACAGGAGACATAGTCAAGGCCAGCTTTGTCGCAGAATATCACTGAGGATGGCTCTCCGCCATGCTCTCCACAGATGCCAACCTTAAGCTCCTTCCTTGTCTTCCTTCCCCTCTCAACCCCCATTTTTATAAGCTCGCCCACACCCTCCTGGTCTAACCCCTTAAAGGGGACTTTTAAGAAAAATCTTATTCTCAAATTCTCTAAACTCTATGGCAAATTTTTGAAATACATCT
This sequence comes from bacterium, assembly GCA_040756715.1. NCBI lineage: Bacteria > bacterium. The sequence goes on along the minus strand of JBFLYE010000074.1, from coordinate 4,790 downwards.
AAACGACCAAGAATAAGTGGCACTTCCTCAATCAACGCCCATCCAATGCGAGATGGAATTTCAATATCTTTTATCCTGAATCTAACTTTACTCACTACATAAGGAACACTTCCCTCTCCTATTCCACAAACCTCTCCCCTCATTGAGAGATCGAATTCTATACCAATAGCCTCTCCCACTGAATATGGAATCATTGAAATATCTGCCCCAGAATCAAGAAGCATAAAGACATTTACCTTTCTCTTCATCCCAATAATTGTTACAGGAATCACAGGTTTTAAGACCTCGCCAAATTTCTCTGAGGATACCTTTTCAAAAGAGAATTCAATCATACAACCATAAGTTTGTCTTTTGGTGGAACTTTATAAATAAAAGGCTCTTCACCTTTTTTTTCTGCTTTTTTTAAAACATTCTTAAAATCCTTTCCATGTGCCACAACAGAATTTCCTACAATAGCAATATACTCACCTGAATATCTCTTTTCTAAGTCTGTTTGCAACAGAAACCAAGCATATTCTTTTTCCATATTATCCCTCTTTTTTCACCCTTGCCTGAGCTGCGGCTAAGCGGGCGATAGGAACCCTATAGGGTGAACAGGAGACATAGTCAAGGCCAGCTTTGTCGCAGAATATCACTGAGGATGGCTCTCCGCCATGCTCTCCACAGATGCCAACCTTAAGCTCCTTCCTTGTCTTCCTTCCCCTCTCAACCCCCATTTTTATAAGCTCGCCCACACCCTCCTGGTCTAATACCTCAAATGGGTTATCCTTCAATATTTTATCAACTAAATACTTGGGAAGAAATTTCCTCTCTGCATCATCCCTGGAGAAGGCAAAGGTCATCTGGGTTAGGTCATTTGTTCCAAAGGAGAAAAATTCAGCACTTTCTGCAATTTTGTCTGCCACAAGGCTCGCCCTGGGAACCTCAATCATTGTTCCAACCATGTATTTTACCTTAATCCCCTGCTCCTTAAATACCCTTTCTGCTGTCTTATCTACTACCATTTTTTGTTCATCAAATTCTTGTTTATCTGAAACCAAAGGAATCATTATCTCTGGGAAAACCTCTATTCCCTTCTTTGCCAAGATACAGGCTGCCTCTAAGATTGCCCTTGTTTGCATCTCGGAGATCTCAGGATAAACTATCCCAAGCCTGCATCCCCTTAAGCCTAGCATTGGGTTTATCTCAGAGAGATTAGAAACCTTATGCAATAGCTTCTCAATCTCTTTTTGTCTTTCTTGCTCTTTATCCTCAACCCTTAATTTTATAAGCTCAATCCTTAATTCCTCATGCTTTGGAAGGAATTCATGTAAAGGCGGGTCAAGCAGCCTTATGGTTACAGGAAGGCCTTGCATTGCTCTAAAGATTCCCATAAAATCTTCCCTCTGGAATGAGAGGAGCTTGTCCAATGCCTTTCTCCTATCCAACTCTTTTTCTGCCATTATCATTTCTTGCATAATGGGAAGTCTTTCCTCTCCAAAGAACATATGCTCTGTTCTGCATAGACCTATTCCCTCTGCACCAAATTCCCTTGCCTTTTTTGCACTCTCTGGGTCATCGGCATTTGTGCGAACACGAAGCCTCCTTTTCTGATCAGCCCATGTAAGAAGGGTATTTAGCTCATCGGTTATCCTTGGTGGAATAATGAATGGAATGCGAGAAAGATAAACCCTGCCCGTTGTTCCATCTATGGTTATCTCATCGCCCTCCTTTAGCCTCTTTTTCTCTACCTCTAGCTCCTTTTTCTTCTCATCAATCTTTATTATCTCACATCCGCAGACACAGGGCTTTCCCATCCCCCGAGCAACCACAGCGGCATGCGATGTCATTCCACCCCTTGCAGTAAGGATTCCCTCTGATACAGCCATTCCATGGATGTCATCGGGAGATGTCTCCTCCCTTACAAGGATAACCTTATCCTTCTCTGACATCTTTACAGCATCATCGGGAGAAAAGACAATCTTTCCAATAGCAACCCCAGGGGATGCAGGAAGGCCTGTGCAATCAGAAGAAATATCCGCACTTGGGTCAATCTGGGGGTGAAGGAGGGCTTTTAAACTACCTGCTTCAACCCTTAATAATGCGGTATCCTTTGTAATCAGCTTCTCCTTTACCATATCCACAGCAATTTTGACCGAGGAGGCTGGTGTTCTCTTTCCCTTTCTTGTCTGGAGGATATATAAATTTCCATTCTCAATGGTAAATTCTATGTCCTGCATATCCTTGTAATGCTTTTCAAGAAGCTTTGCAATCCTTTCAAATTCTTTGTAAATATTGGGCATCTGATCGTGAAGATGAGAGATGTGCTTTGGTGTCCTTATCCCGGCAACAACATCCTCTCCTTGGGCATTGATAAGATACTCGCCATAAAGCCTCTTTTCGCCATTTGAGGGATTTCTTGTAAATGCAACGCCTGTTCCCGATGTATCTCCCATATTTCCAAAGACCATTGCCTGGACATTTACCGCTGTTCCTAATGTATCGGAGATTTTGTATATCCTTCTGTACTCAATAGCCCTTTTGTTATGCCAGCTTCCAAATACTGTATCAATAGACATCCATAGCTGTTCCCTTGGGTCTTGTGGAAAATCCTTTTTCTCTGAAGCAACCAGCCTTTTGTAATCCTTCACAACTTCCTTAAGGTCTTCACAGTCAAGCTCAATATCATAGACAACACCCTTTTTTCTCTTTTTAGAAGAAAGGATATCCTCAAATTTCTTAATCTCTATTTTAAGGACAATATCAGAAAACATTTGGATAAACCTTCTATAGGCATCGTAGGCTGTCCTCTCGTTTCCTGTCTGCTTTATAAAGCCCTTTATTGTCTCATCATTTAAGCCCAGATTAAGGATTGTATCCATCATTCCCGGCATTGAAATTGGCGCACCAGAGCGAACAGAAACCAAAAGGGGGTTTTCCTTATTTCCAAACCCCCTTTGCATTGCATTTTCCAGCTTTTCCAAAGCCTTTTCAACCTCATCCCTTAGACCTTCGGGATATTCACTATTCTTATAATAATAGCTACAAACCTCGGTTGAAATGGTAAATCCGGGGGGAACCGGAATCCCAATGTTGGTCATCTCAGCTAAGTCAGCACCCTTTCCTCCCAAGAGGGATTTTAACCCTGTCCCTCCATCTGCCTTTCCATTTCCGAAGAAATATACATACTTTGCCATTTTTCTTCCTCCTTTTATTTTAATAAAGAATTTATTTTAAATTAAGTTATAATTTTTGTCTAGGTTTTTCTATGGTAACTACATTTTAGAACAAAATGATTGACAAAAAATAGGGATGTGAATATATTTTTACTTCACAATGAACAAACCCCTTATCATTGTGGAAAGCCCGACCAATAGTGAATTGTTGACCCAAGATGGGGTAGAAAAAAAGGGTGGAACTACCGAGTGTCTTAAGCGGTTAGACCTTCATGGAGAATTACAGAAAAGGATATTGCCATTATGCAGGTTAAAATATGGTGATATATGGGAAGACCCAATTCAGGGACATAAGGTTGGTGTATTAGATGCCACAAAACTGGAAGATGTTAAAAAGATTATGGTTAATGAAAAAGCCAGGTTGGTTGTAAATGATCCACCTTATAATGTAGCAATTGGCAATGCAAATACGAATGCACTTTTCAAAATAAACATAAAAAATTACTTAGAGTTTTCAGAAAAATGGGTGCAAAATGCAATTTTAGTAACGGATAAAGATGCCCATTTTTATATATGGTTAGGGGCAGATTATAAAGATAACCTTCAGCCTCTTCCTGATTTTATTATTCTGATGAGAAAATTTAAGGAAATAAGACCTAAAAATATTATCACTTTAAGAAATCAAAGGGGTTATGGAACGCAAAAAAACTGGATGTGGATAAGACAAGAGCTTCTTTATTATATTAAAGGCAATCCCAATTTTAATGTAGATGCCGAATACACTGATATTCCTAAAATATTAAGGGGGTACTACAAAGAGATAAGCGGTAAGATTACAGAAAATTTAGAGCGAAGCAAATCAAGGTATATTAGGGCAGGGAATGTATGGGTAGATGTTCAGCAAGTATTTTATAGAATGGAAGAAAATGTCCCTGGGTGTTATGCCCAAAAACCCTTGAAAGCAATAGAGAGAATAATTCTTTCAGCCACGAATGAAAAGGATTTGGCTGTAGACTTTTTTGCCCATTCTGGGACAAGTCTAATTGCGGGAGAAAGATTAAAAAGAAGGGTTTATACATTTGATATTGACCCAATATTTGCTGAGATTACGATAAGAAGATTAGAACATTTTAGAAAGACAAGACAAACAGGATGGCAATGGAGGAATCCATTTCCTGAAATAGAAGACGAAAAGAAAAAATGGATATAAAACAATTGAAGCAATATTTGGAAGGTTTGATTCAAAATTTAAAACCTAAAAACTACCAATTGCTTAATGCAAGGTTGGGAAGTTTGAAGTCGGTTTTTCCTTTTGGAATATGAATATATGCTTATGTTCTTACTTGATAAAGAAATGGAGAAGGCTTTAAGATATGGTTCAGATGAACCTTTTTGGATGAATTATCAACAGATTAAAGTGGATATGGCTGATGTCTTTATTTTCATTGGTGTCTGGATAGAAAGAATAGTATATTGGGTTATGTCTAAAGAAGAAATCAAGAAAAACAAATACTTATAGTATCTTCCATTACTTAGTGCAAAAATAGATAGGGTTGTGTTTATCTGTTAAAAATTCATCCACCTTTTAAGAAATTTTGAATTCTAAATTTTGAATTTTGAATTGAAGGTTTAAGT
>JBFLYE010000073.1:7344-9300 GCA_040756715.1 bacterium | reverse complement strand
AAGTTTTATAAAATTTTTCCCCTTTTAATTCAAAATTCAACATTCAAAATTCATAATTTTATAAAGTTTTCCTTAAGATTATCTAAACACATACATTTTGTAAAGCGTTATGGAATTAACTATAAGTCATATTATAACATAAAAAGGGTTATCTTGTCAAGACAAATTTGCATTCTATTTTGCATAATTTCCTAATTTTCTCTCTTAAGTTCCTATATTTTCTGTTTCTGTCCCTACTTCCATTGTCTCTGTTCCAGGCTCAATTGGCTCTACTTCCTTTATCCCAAAATAACCTGCCAATATTTTTCTTGCAATGGGTGCTGCCTCAATTCCACCCTGTCCACCATGCTCAACTAGGACAACCACAACAATGCTTGGGTCTTCAACAGGAGCATAGCAGACAAACCAGGCATGGTCTTTTCCCTGTGGATTCTGTGCGGTTCCTGTTTTTCCTGCAATCCTTATTCCAGGAATATAGGCTCCCCTTCCTGTTCCAGAAAGAACAACCTCCTCCAATCCCTTATCCAATATCCTTTTGGTTTCAGAAGACATCCTTATTTTCTTTTTTAAAACAGGCTTTTTCCTTATAACCCTTCCATCTGGCTCTTCTATATATTGGACAATAAAGGGCTTAAATATATTACCAGAATTTGCAATTGAGGAAACTAAAACAGCCATTTCAATAGGTGTTACAAGAAGGTATCCCTGTCCAATGGAAAGATTTATTGTATCACCGGCAAACCATCTTGTTTTAAAAAGACGTTCCTTCCAGGATGGAGATGGGATTTTTCCCTTAATTTCATAAGGAAGGTCAATATCTGTTAGGGAAGAAAGGCCAAATATCTTTGCTTGCTCCATTAGTTTGTCTGCTCCAATCTTTAAACCAAGTTTATAAAAATAGATGTTGCAGGAATGGGAAAGGCCAGAAATAAGATTTACCATTCCATGGCTTTGTTTCCTAAAACAGAAAAATTTCCTATTTCTTACATCAAACCTTCCTGTGCATTCAATGTATTCGTCGGGATCTATAACTCCTTCTTCTAACCCAAGATAGGCATCAACAATTTTAAATAGAGAGCCAGGTGGATAGCGAAATTGTATTGCCCGGTTTGCCAAGGGATAGGATGTGGAAAGGATTGTCTCTCTTGCCTCTTTTGCTGAGAGCTTTTTAAGAAAGAGGGAGGGATTAAAAGCAGGCTTACTCACCATACACAAAACCTCTCCTGTTTTTGGAGAAAGGGCAACAATTGCTCCATTTTTACAAAGGGCTTTTTCTCCTATTTCCTGAAGCTCTTTATCAATGGTAAGATAAAGGTTGCACCCGAGGATTGCCTCTTCCTTCCCTAAAACCCTAATTGTCCTTCCAGAGACATTTGTCTCAATAACATCCCCTCCCCTCCTCCCTTTGAGAATATCTTCGTATTTCCTCTCTATGCCGCTTTTTCCAATCCTATCATCAATAAGATAGCCCCCTTTTTCTTTAAATTCCTTTTTTGTGATGGGTCCAATATAGCCTAAAAGGTGTGAGGCAAGCTCTGAATTTGGGTAATCGCGAAGAGGCTTTGCATCCACAACAAGAAAAGGGGTAGCAAAAAAGGCAGAGGCTATCTTCAAAGCCTCCTCCTTTGAAATATTTTCTATAATTGTAGCAGGTTCAAACCTGCGAAGAGATTTTTTTTCCATGCTTTTCTTTGCCTTTTCTCTATCAAATGGAACAATAGAAGAAATCTTTGATAAAATACCCTCTATTTGTTCATCTGAAAGGTTTTCTTGAATAATGGATATGGAAAAATTGGCTACATTTGTTGCCAAAACCTTGCCTTTTCTATCAAATATCATTCCCCTAGATGGGGGGTGTGGAATTATTCTTATTCTATTTTTCAAAGACCTGGCTTTAAAATAGCCTCCCCTTATTATTTGAAGATAAAAAGATGAAATAAGAAGAACAAAAAACAA
>JBFLYE010000073.1:0-7334 GCA_040756715.1 bacterium | reverse complement strand
AATGAGGGAGGAAATTTTCCTTTTCATAGCCTCTTTCTTATAAAAATAAAGATTAAAGAAGCAAAAATAGAATTATACAAACCCTCCTTTAAAAGATGAAAAAAATTAAGCAAAAAGCCTTCAAAAAGAAAAAGGAGAAATAAAGAAATAATGCCAGAAAGTATAGTTGCTAAAAAGACAAGGAAAAAGATAATATAAACCCTATGGTATATCCTCTTTGAAGAAATGCTTACCAATATTGCTATTATAGAAAAAGACAAAGCGTTTATTCCAAAATGTCTTATTGCAAGCAAGTCTAAAAGTATGCCGCAGAAAAATCCAAAAAAACCTGCGCTATAGGGAATACATTTTAATGAGGCAAATATTGTTGTGATAAGAAGAAGGTTGCAAGATGTATTAAAGAGAATGAGTATTCCTGAGGTCTGAATAAGGAATGCAAGGATAATAATTATTGCCAAAAACATCAATTTATTTTAATTTTTTATTTAAAAAATGGCAAGGATTGGTGTATTTGTTCTGTAGTATGTGTTAGCTATTAGCTTTTGGCTTTTAGCGATTAGAGCTTAACAATGACTTAAAAAGCTTGATAAACTTTTTGGCTATCTCAATTGATGAATTCTTTCTCACATATCCTTGAGATGTCTTTAAAACTAATTCAACATTTTCTCTCTCTTCAAATACATCTTCAAGGCCATCAGAAAGACTTGAATATTTCAAAACCTCCTTATCAAAGGTTTCAAAGAAATTTGTATTATAAGCAAGAATTGGCCTTCCTGCACCCAAACAAAGAAATGCGGTGGAGGGAACAACTACTGCCTCTGCTGAGTCTTTATGAATTAGGAGACAATCACAGGCATGCAGATATTTATAAAGCAAATCCACAGGTAGTTTTCCTCTTCTTAATTCAATGAATTTATATCTATTTTTTACTGCCTCAAATAGATCATACCACTCTTTAATATGGGTTAGGGTAAGGAGGATAAGGGGATATACTTTATTTACTCTTTCAATTGTTGGTAAAAGATGGAGGTGGCGATATACTCCCATACCATAATTAAAGATTATCTTCTTATCAAGTGGCAAATTTAGTTTAAGCCTTGCCTCTTTTTTATCCCCTAACATCAAAGGATAGCAGGGATAAGGGATTATATGTATTCTATCTTTGGGATATATCTTAGAAAGAAATCTCTTGTATCTTTTGTCAAAACAGACAATAGCATCCCAGGCAAATTTATAAAATGTTTGATCCTTAGGAGGTTTACCTTCATGTATTACAAGAACTGTCTTAGCTCTCTTTCTTATCATTGGGTATATTTCAAGTAAGTCTTCCATTGGCAGTATCTCAAGGTTTTGCACTACAAAGATATCGCAGGCCTCTTTAAGAAAAGGCTTGGAATCAAAGAAGAATCCCCCTTTTTTCTTTGGGAGTCTGAAACATCGTAAAACATAGGGTTCATCCTTATGATATAGATAATCCTCATCCTCAACCGGGGCTAAAACAGAAAGATTATGGCCAAGCTCTACTAATGCCCTACCTAAAAGTTCGGCATGGAGAGAGACCCCACAGGGGATATTCCAGCGGCTCATCATGGTTATCTTCATCTTATAACCTGAAAAAGTTCATCCTTATCCAAGGTAGCAACGCCAATAACCTTATCTGCTGCTCCATAGTAGATATAGTATCTACCCTCAAATTCACATACCCCACAGGCAAAGACAACCTGATTTCTTTCACCCCTTAGTTCATAGTCCTCTTCTGGTTCAAGGATGGGGTCTTTGCTTCTAAAGAGAAGCAAAGAGGGATCAATTAGATCAAAGAGTGCTACCCCCAGGCTATAGCTTCCCTCTCTATCCACACCATGATAGATAAGCATCCATCCTTTCTCTGTCTTAATTGGCGGAGCCCCTGCACCAATGGCCACACTATCCCAATCTCCTTCTTGTGGAGACATAACCTTTTTGTGATCACTCCAGTTAAGGAGATCATCTGAATAGGCGATCCAGATGGAAAGTGGCTTTATATCCATTCTTCGGTGAAATAATGCATATCTACCTTTGATTTTCTCAGGAAAAAGCACCGCATCCTTATTGGGAAGCTCAGGAAGTATCACCCCATATCTTCTCCACTCAATAAAGTTTGAGGTTGAGGAAAGTCCTATTCTTGTTCCTTCATGGGAATAGGCGGTATAGGTCATGTAGAACTTATTATCAAGATTTACAACTCTTGGGTCTTCACACCCTTTTGATTCTAACCTTCCACGCGGAGTAAAGACAGGCTTATCAAATCTAAGGAAGTTATAGCCATCTTTACTTACTCCATATCCCATCCTGGATATACCATCCCCTCCCACTGCCCGATAGAGAAGGTGAAAAAGCCCATTTGCATACAAAGCTGCGGGATTAAAGACAAACCTTGACTCCCATTCATTCTCCCTCTTTGGCAAAAGGATGGGATTACCCAGATATCGCCTTGCCTTCATCTTATCTTTTTAAGGGTATGTAGCAAGAGAGCTAAATTTATCTCCTGCTCCATAATATAGAAACCATCTATCATTAAAGCTTATCAGCCCTTCGCTAACCACATGGTAGTCTTTATTAAGTCCTTCTATAGCATTTGGCACCAATATTGGCTTATCCATCCTCTCCAATATCTTGGCTGGGTCTTCTTTTGAGAAGATTACCCCTCCTGGTCTATAAATACAGTCCTTTCCCCAGCCATTGTAGATTAGAAGTATTCCCTCCTCAATAACCACCGGATTAGGACCAGGCTCAACCCCTTGGGAATCAAAATAGCCATCGCGAGGAGAAAGAATGGGTTCATCTATTGGTTCATACCAAAAAAAGAGGTCTTCGGAATAGGCTATTCCAATCGCAGTTACCCAAGGGCTTTCCTCTCCCATAAAGTACATGACATATTTACCATTTATCTTCTCATTCAGAATAGCCCCTGCCTTTAACTGTCCACTATCCCACTTTCCTGTCTGTAAGATAGGTCCATGTTTCTCCCAATTTATTAAATCCTTTGAGGTGGCAAGGCAGATATTTGAAACATTATACCTTTTACTATTACCCACATAGGTAAGGTAATAGGTATCATTAAACTTTACCACCCTTGGGTCCTCACAGCCACCTATATCAAACTCAGCAGAGGGTGAAAGGCAAGGTTTGGGAAAAAGCTTGAATGAGGTTGGGCTATTTCCTTTTGCTAGGTATATTTTTCCGGTCAATCCATCATTGCCCTCCCCTCGTAATAACATATAGAAGATACCATTATCCCTGATCACGGTTGGGTTATATATCCTCTTTAACCCAGCTTGGGGTGAAAGGATGGGATTATTGGGATAATCCACAAATGGTCCAACGGGAAATCTCATCTCCTTCTTAATATCTCCGTAAAGAATCCTATAAATCTATCGGCGATTATCTTGGGTGAATTCATGAGGGCAAAACCATCCTGTCGGTCGATTGCCTCATCAAAAGCCCTCTTATCCTCAAGCAGAGTGCATAATCTCTCTTTTAAATCCTCAATATCTCTATACCTCACCACCACATCCTCTAAGGGATAGAAGAAGTCTGAGCCTTCGGGAACAAAGATTGGACAGCCACAGCCCAAGGCCTGAAAGGCAGTAGATGAGACAAGGGCATGATAGCGGCTCTTAAATTTATGGAGGATTAATGCATCTGAGGCAAATAGGTATTCATCAAACCTCTCTTGGGAAAGTGGTTCTTCTTGCCGGACAATCATCCAGGAAGGAGGAGATTTTCCTTCCAGCATCTCATACCCTTTAGAGACTACATGCAAAAGAAGCGTCTCATTCTCTAACTTTTCTGGTAAATCCCTTAGGTATGAATGATACCCTCTTTGAGCAAAGCAATAGATGAGCTTTTTATTCATTGGAAGGTCTAATCTCTTTCTTGCTTCAAGTTTATCTTTTCTTCTTATCTCAAAACAGGGGAAAGGAATATAAACAGCATCAGGATAGATCTTTTTTAAGAAATCCTGCCTTTTGTCAAAATAGATAATCAAATCCCAGTCAAACTGATAGAACCACGGCTCCTTAGGCAATTCATTCTCATGGACAATATGGACTGTTCTTGCTCTTTTCTTAATTAAGGGGAATATCTTTGCCAGATTCTTAACTGGCAGCATCCTTAAGTCCTGGACAATAAATATATCAAAATGGATGGAAAGGATTGGTCTTGGATCTAAAAAGTTTGTTTTTTGCGTCCCAAAGCACCTAACCACATAGTCCTCATCAGAAGCGGTAATTCCATCTCCATGGAAGTCATCCTCTATAAAACTAAAGACGGTTAACTTATGCCCCATCTTTCTTAATTCCTTACCTATTGGCTCTGCATGGAGAGCTACTCCAGAATCAGTATTCCAGGCACTCATCATCGCAATTCTCATCTTTTAAACCTCTTCTAATAGATGCTGAAATAGCTTAATATATTGGAGAGCTATAGGTTTGGCCGAATTTTTTCTCAAAAAATCCTCTAAACTACTCTTCCAGTTTTGATATATTCTTCCTTTATTTAGGATCTCTATCAGCTTGAGTTCAAACTCCAAAAGATTAGTATAAGTAATGACTGCACCATCCATATTATAGAAATAGTTTGACTCTAAAGCTAAAATAGGACAGAAAGAACCTATGCATTGATAAGCAGTAGATGATACTATAGCACCATTGGGAGCTTTGCGATGATAAAGCAGTAGATCTGAGGCATGAAGATAACTATAGAGTTTGTCTATATCTGGCGTCTCTTCTCTTATTAAGATCTTTAAGAAATTTGGCTTAAACTCTCTTATTTTATCTAAATCCCTCTTTGAAACCACTAAAAGAAGAATGGGTAAGGTTTTGCTCATATTGTCTAAGATGGGTAAAAGTTCACCCGCTTCTTTAATCCCGCGTTGGCCAAAGAGAAAGAGAATATATTTATTCTCGGGAAGGGCTAAATTTCCCCTTTCCTTAAGCTTATCTTTACATCTTTTCGGATGGCAAGGATAGGGTATAAGGTGAAGTTTTTCTTTGGGAAAGAGCTCTTTTAAAAATTGGTAATACCGATCATCAAAATAGATAACTTTATCCCAGGGAAGCTCCCAGAATAAAGGATTTTCTGGAGTTCTATTATGATGAATCACGGTCACAGTTTTAGCTTTTCTTTTAATCTTTGGAAATATCTTGGCTAATTCTTCCAAGGGAAGCATTCCCAAATCTTGGGTGATAAATATATCATAGTTCTCTTTTAGAATAGGATGAGCATCTAAGAAAGGATTTTTTGCACTGGATGTAGTAAAGCAGCGACTCACATACTCTTCATCTTTTCCCACAATAGCTGTGCCATGAAAATTAGACTTAAAAAAAGAGAAGACAGAGAGTTTATGTCCCATCTTTACAAATTCTCTTCCGATTAACTCGGCATGGATAGATACGCCTGAGTCTTCATTCCAGGCAGACATCATTCCTATCTTCATTGGTTACTACCTTAAATAAGGCCTTCTTTTTAGAGCTCGTTTTATACTTTCTGCCAATAAAGGCAAAGGAACTATATCTGGTTTCTTGAAACTGACAAATTTAACCGCCTCTTCATAGTTAAAACCTATGCTACACAGATAACCTATCACCACTGAGGCAGACCTTCCTGCCCCGAATGTGCAAAAAACCAAAATATTATCCATAATTATATGCTTCTTTATCCACTGAATCGCCTCTCTCATCTTTTCTCCAGGAATAGGCCATCCATCGACAAGAGGGATTCTGTGATACTTCTTCTTGGTTTTGTATGATTTAAGATCATCGGCTACATTGAGGAGTGCACTTATTGAGCTTGGGCAATCTTCTGCATCTCTAAGATTACCCACGGCTAAGTTTTTTAAGATAAAGACCATCTTAAATTCGATCAAGAATGGGCAGCTCTCTTTCAGCTCTAACTGCTTCTTCTAACAAGAGATGTTTCTTCGCTTGAACTTTATAAGAGAACTTTTGTGCATAGTCCAAACTTGACCTGAGCATCTTTTGTTTCAATTTATGGTTTAGAGTAAGTAATGCTATTTTTTCTGCCAGCCCTTCCAGGGTGTCAGAAGAAGGAAGACCAGAAAGTCTTAAAGTCTCTCCTATACCTTCGATATCTCGGCCAACTACAAAGGCTCCTGCCCCTTGAGCATGGGCCATCCTTCCTGACTGGCTAGCGTTATGACACCAGAATACAGCAAAGTCTAATGCCTGTAAGACAAAAGGAAGGATGCTTTCTGGAATATAATCCTCAAAGAATAGATTTCTTTTTCCATCGTGGATAGATTTTAGTCTTTCTAAGATGGGTAGGCTCTCTTCTATCTTTTTATCCTTTCTTTTTTGAATCTCTCCCATATAGATAACCACTACCTTATAATTTGGAAGTCTCTTTTGAAGAATCTCACCCAGAGAGTAAAGTTTGAGTGGATCCTTATCCTTGGTGATAAATCCAAAGCTACCCAACAAAATTATCTTCTTTGAAAAGAAAAGACTTTCCCAAGATTTAATTTGTGCTTGAGAGATACTTGCTATATTCATTAGATATCTCAAAAGTTTCTTCCTCGCCTCTTCTTTATTAACTTCAGGATAAAGAAAAACCCCATGCCTTAACACTACTACTTTATCTTTATATTCAGGAAATGTCTCAATCACTGCCTCATAAGCTCCATTAGTAAAGACGGTTGCTACATCGATTGAGGGTAAAAGTTCTTCAAGAAGCCTTTTTTCTTTTTGCTGTAATCCTTGAGGTGTCTCATCGGATTGAAAATGGATGGTATGAAGAGTGGCAATTACCTTCTTTTTCTTCTCCTTTGCCTCTTTAACTAACTTAATAAAGCTTGGGGATTCCCTTCCCCACATCCCAAAGGCATGTTCGAACCAGAGAACTTCTTCATCTAAGCTAGGAGGAAGTTTAGGATTGGATAAAGAAATAGTATAGGTTGCCCGTTTATCCAATTTAAAGCTAGTTTTTGAAAATCCATCTAAGGCTAGAGAAGTTACGCGCCAGCAATTCTTGGGCATTTTAGAGACAAGATATTTAGTGTAACTTCCTATTCCGCACATTATGGGTGGAAAAGTAGAGACAAAATTAATCATCCTTATCTTAACACCTACTTTCGTAAACCCTTGTAAATCAAGGATATAATGTATTTTACCATTAAGGCTAAAGAATGTCAAGCATAAAATGCAATTCTTTCCAGATGGGTATAGACATACTTACCACCTTAAGGAAAGAAAAAATACAAAACAAAGAGATTATCGAAAGGGCTTTGATATTAGGAATATCAAGACAGACAGTAAGAAGGGGAAGAGATGGTCCTT
>JBFLYE010000072.1:4864-6250 GCA_040756715.1 bacterium | reverse complement strand
GATAGTAGCTGACCTTGAAAGGGCAAGGATAGAGACCCCTTTATTTTCTTGTAGTTTTTTGAAATCAGCTACTTTCTTCATTCTAAAAACAGTATATTATACCTTTTTTCTTTTGTCAAGTGTTTTTAAAAATTTTTTTCTTTCTACCGTCTATTTTTTTAAAAATTTCTTTTATTGTCCTTTCAGAGGGCAATTTTCCATATTTCAAATCAAACCACCGCCTCACATTCTCGTATGTCAACGGTTGGTTTATTTCATCCAACCATTTGTTTATCTTTTGAGCAAACCCCTCTATTTTTTCTGCCTTATTCATTTACCTTTTCTTTTGCCTCTTTTTTGTTTTATTTTATCTTCTTTTTCCCATTGCAAAAGAAAGTCAGCAAGCTTATTCAGCTTACGCTTTCTCCTTTCTTTTTGCAATTGATTCATAAGCCACTTTCCTGTTGGGATTGCTATTATGTCAGGAGAATGTTTAGCAAGCCAGAAGATGGCTTTATATAGTAGTTTTTTCATTCCGTTTTGCAAGAAGGCACTAATTTCACCCCCTTTTTTTCAAAAACTTCCCGTTGTCTTTTTGCTATTTTTTTCCCTTTAGAAAAATCTACTGGTTCTTTCATCTTCTCACTTCCTCCCTTCCCATTGGAAAAAACCTTATTCTGTTTGGAAAAAGGCTTTTTCCTCACTTGTTCCCATTAAATGGGAACAATATTCCATTATTTGATATTCGTTCAACGAGCTTTTACATTTATGCCCACAAAAGGACACTCTCCTTCAAACCAGCGAAGTCCATAATCACCTAGCCTACAAAAACGCAAAGTTCTTGTAATTATGAGGTTTTTTAATTCTTCACTAAAAAGACATTTTTCTGTCTTTTCTCCCTTAAATAACCCTTTAAATTCTTTTCCCTGCCCTCCTACAGCTTGTCCCTTAAACCGAATTATGCTGCCTATAGGGGCATCATTAATTCTTTTAGCTGTTCTTAATGTGCAGAAGATTTTGTATTCTTCTATCCATTTTTCTTGTTTTTCATCCCATATTCCCCAATCCCCTGCCCTATAGCAATATCTTTCGTCTTGGTGGACATCTTTTTTTTCAACTTTTCTTATCCACCCTACTACCTCCATTTTTCTTGTTTTCATTTTTTTCCTCCTCCCCGATGCCTTCTGCACCTGCGGGGGTTTGTCTCTTTCTCACCTCCTCCCCTGTGCTTTCTGCACTTGGGGTGTCTTTCTGTTATATATACGCATTTTTCCGTCAATTTTTGTCCCAGTTTTTGTTCATCTAGTCCGTAGAGGTTTTATTATCCCCAGCCAACCTGACAACACGCTGGCTGGCTGGGGATGTTGTCAGTTTTCCCTTTTCCCTATGCTTCCTCAAAAAGACCAG
>JBFLYE010000072.1:0-4764 GCA_040756715.1 bacterium | reverse complement strand
TTTTGTCCCAGTTTTTGTTCATCTAGTCCGTAGAGGTTTTATTATCCCCAGCCAACCTGACAACACGCTGGCTGGCTGGGGATGTTGTCAGTTTTCCCTTTTCCCTATGCTTCCTCAAAAAGACCAGGAAATAGTTCCAGAGCCTTGTTGGGGCTTACTTTCGCTAACCATTTCTGTGCCTCCTCTTCTGATACAGCCCATATCGTAGATGAGCCAGATGTAGTATTGTTTCCTACATTTTTTGCGTAGTGAGACATCGGGCCGCCTTCGCCATAGAAGAAGTAATTCCCCTTAGGTGTTCGATACAGAATCTCTTCCCAATAATGGAAATCACCAGGGGAGGAAAATCCATCGCTAGCGATTTCCTGGGCAGTTGTTGTATCGTATATTTTCCCATTGATAATCTTTTTCATTTTTTCACCTCCTGTCCATCACGGACTGTAATATATCTCCTATTATCATGCGACTTCGAGCCCACTGAACATAGGAGATATTGGCCGTCGGGAAGAAAAAATACTTTTTCCCTGCGATAGCCGTCAGGAATGACTGTATGAGGCTCTACAAATCCAAGAATTTTCTTGTATTCATCTATTCTCGCTACCCAGCATTTTCCTGACCCCTTATAGCTATGGGAATAGAGATGTATTTCCAGCTTTTTCCCATTTCTTCCTGCAATAATTTCCTGTGCCATTGTGATGATGGCATTTAGGTCGTCATTGCTCATTTTTTCCATTTCTTGTCTTTCCATTTTTCATCACCTCTATTCTATATACGCATTTTTTCATCGATTTTTGTCCCAGTTTTTTTAGGTAAATGCTTCAATGAGATTCCTCGCCTGCCTCTCCGTGATGTGCCACATCCTAGCCATCTGCCTTCTGCCTACCTTCTGCTTGATAGCTTCTCTCACCTTTTCTGCCATCTCCTCCAGCCACATAGTCTCGGTCATTTCCGCCTCTGTGTCTGTGGGAGCTGGGATGGTCTCCTGGAGATACTCGTAGGTCTCATCATCCCACGATGTCCATTGGTCTCGCTTCTGGTGACGATTTCTGTATGCGTCCATCACCCGCCATTTCACGAGGGAAAGACTCATTTCGGGATCGGTGAGATGAGCCACCCAGCATTCCTGGTATATGTCCTGTGGCTCATCTAGGTAGGCTAGTTGTCGGGCAATTGCCCGAAACAGCTTTTCTCTGTCTTTGGGTTTCTTGGTGTCTTTCATTTTTTACCTCCTATATATATGTATGGGAGGGTGAGAATGAAAGACACCATAGGTATGGTGGAACACCCTCCCTGATTTCTTTCTGGATTTCCTATGGTTTTCTCTTTCATTCTGATCATAGTATATTATATTTTTTTGATTTTGTCAAGTATTTTTTTTGGCTTGGAAAGCCTTGATTTTATTGGGGTTGCGAGATTTGATTTTTTGCTTGTCAAGTGGTTTTTTGGAAAAAATATGATTGTAAGTCATTGAAAATCAAGGAGTTATGAAATTTTATTAGGAATTTTGACTTACTTTTCCCCAGACAAGGCAAAAATTAGAAAATGTGTAAGTGCTTGGAAATGAAGGAGATATGAAAATTATCCACAAGATATTCACAGCATATCCACTGAAAAAATTGAAAAAAATCACTCAAAAAACAGACCCCCCCTTAAAAACCCTTGATTTTACTAGCCTTTTTGATACCTTCTCTTGGAAACCCTTGATTTTATTAGCCTTTCATTGGCTTAATCTTGCAATTCCCTTGATTTTTCAAGCCTCATTGCTCCATTATGGGAAACCCTCTAAGCTGACCTTTCAAAAGTCATAAGTCCTTGATTTTCAAGGGGTTATGCGATTTATGTTCTGATAACAAACATTATGTTAACTTGACTTAACCCATTGATTTTCAAGGAGTTATGCGATTTTTTGGGTTTTTTTGCTTTTCTTGGAGTTTTCAATCTTGAAAGAGGGGGAGGGAGGATAAAGGCGAACTTAAATCTCAATTTATATCTTTCTCTATCTACAAAATCTACAAAAGAGCCTAAAAGCCTAGTTTTTTAATGCTTTTCTTATGAAGTTGATTATGAGATTGGTCGTTTTTTCAAGCTTTAGCTTGAAAAACGACCGTTATGGTCTAAGTCCCCTCGCACTTTTTGAGGATTTTTCAGCAATTTTGTCTATTATTACTTGTTTTCTCTCAAGAATTAAATAGATTGCTTAAGCATATTTCCTGTCCTAAACCAGTCAACATTATGCTGGAAGGGAAGAGCCCGAAATGCGCCAGGCTTACCTCCGCCCATTTTTTTGCCGACTTCAATGTAACCTTCCGTTGATGGCTGAAGCTGTTAGACTTTTTTATGGACGATTCTAACATTTAACCCCTCTCGTCTCTTTTATCATAAAATCTTGATTTCTTCCAACCATTAAGGTTGTTCTGTTTCTCAAGAGATTTGTAAAGTTTAAAATATTAAATATCTATTTGTCAAGTATTTTTAAAGTATTTTTTTAAAAAACATTTGATAAATTTTTGTTTATTAGATAAACTTTTATTATGATAAAAAAAAGGTCATATGAAAGATATTTCTTTGAAAATGATCCATCAAAAGGTGGTAGACCAAGAAAACTTGACCCAGTTAAAGCTCTTAAGTTGCGTTTAGAGGGCTATAGCTATCCTGCAATAGGAAGAAAATTAGGAGTAGATCATTCAACAGTAATATCTGCTCTTAAGAACTTTAAAAACCTTTTCCAAACTTTACCTGATGCAGAAATTTATGAAAGAATCAAGCCTCCTTGTCTATCAGCCTTAGAACTAAAACTTGTGAATGCATTAGCTAATGATGAAAAGATTGACAAAGCAAACTACGGTCATATTGCTTTTGCCATCCGAGAAATAGCAAAACTGAATAATTTGGCTAGAGGAAAACCTACAGAGATACAAGATATTACTCAAGTTGAGAAAACTTTTAAAGAAATTAAGGAAGAAAAAGAAGAATTATTGAAAGAAATTAAGAAATTAGGGGGAATTGTAATTGATGGAGAACTTGTAGAAAAGTGACTACAGAAGAAAAAAAAGAAAGATTAGAAGAACTTAAAGAGCGTTTTAAAAAACTTGAACAAAGAGAAGTTAAATTGTTGGAGGTAATAAAACTTTATCAACTAACCCATAAAAACGAATATTTTAAACCCCTTCCTTATCAGCAAAAAGTTATTGATTTGCTTCATCAAAACAAAAAAACTATTGTTTTAGTGGGGGCAAATAAGATTGGAAAGACCACTTTAGCAACAAATATTATTACTTCTTTTGTTTTAGGAACTCAGGGATGGGATAAAAAGCCATCTATTTTTAATAGAAAGCCTACAAGAGGAAGGATTATTGCCGTAGATTGGGAAAAGACTATCGGTGAAGTTATTATCCCTGCTTTAAAAGAATGGCTTCCTGTAGGAACTTATACAACAAGAAAGAATAATATAGGGGTTGATACTTATTGGACTTTTAATAATGGCTCTACAATTGAGTTAATGACACACAGTCAGGATACAACAGTTCACGAAGGTTGGAACGGAGATTGGGTATGGTCAGATGAGGTTTTGCCTCAAGATAAATATATAGCAAATAAAAGGGGACTTGTTGCCAATAATGGGATTTTTCTTATTACAATGACAGCTTTAAGCAATTCTAGCTGGGTATTAGACGAATTAGTTTTAAATACAAAAGACCTTTCAATTGGTTGTATTACAAATATTCCTATTGAGACAAATACTTATCTTTCTCAAGAAGCAATGCAAAATTTCATTAATGCCTGTTCTAATGAAGAAAGAGAGGCAAGAATAAAGGGAGGATGGTTGGAACTTACTGGGCTTGTTTTAAAAGAATTTGAGAGAGATATTCATATTATAAAGCCTTTTGAAATTCCTGAAAATTGGATTGTAACAACATTGATTGATTTACATCTTAATCTTCCTCAAGCAATTGGTTTTTATGCGGTTAATGAAAAAGACTGCCATTATGTAATTGATGAAGTATGGGAAAATTTAAGCCCTGAAGAAATTGGAGAGAAAATAGTTGAACTGAAAGAGCAATATAAATGGAACTTAGATTATGCTTATATTGATCCTTTAGCGAAAGGAGATAATCAATATGTTAAGAATAGAGTAAGTATTGACGATAGTTTTACAATTATTGAAAGAAAATTAAGAAAAGGGGGTATTATTTTAGATATTGCTTCAAAAGATAAAGATAGTGGGGTTAGAAACTTAAAAAATTGGTTGAAAGGACCAAATAAAATGCCTTCTTTATATTTCTTTGATAAGTGCCAAAGACATCTTTACGAAATTGTAAGATGGATTTATGGTAAAGATGGCAAACCCAAAAAAGAAAATGACCATTTTATGGAAAATCTATATCGCTATACCCTTACTCCTCAACAAAAATATGTTGAAAGATTTGATTATAGTAAATTAAAATATATAAGATTAATATCTTCGTAAATTTTTCTTGACAAATTTATATTTAAAGTTTTATTCTTAAAGTGAAATGGAACAAGATAAAGAAGAAATTTTAAATTTTTGCTTGAAGAAAATTGATAATTTAAAGACTACCGTAGATAGATTAAATGAACTGCGAACTGAAGCATTAGAATTTTATCATAGCAAACCCTACCCCTGGGATAAAGATTTGGAAGGCAAATGGTCTACAGTTATTACCAATGATGTTAAAAATGCGATAAATTGGGCATTACCTTCCTTAATAAGAATTTTTACAGGAAGCAAAGATGTTGTTTCAA
>JBFLYE010000071.1 GCA_040756715.1 bacterium | reverse complement strand
CAATCATAAAGGATAGCAAAGGAAATTACTATATTATTGAAAGTGAAAAAAGGAGGCTGATTGAGGGAGGGCTAAAAGAGATACAAGAGAGGGGATTGGGAGAGAAGAAAGAATATGACATAAAGTTAAATATGCGTTCCTTAAGAAAACAATTTTTAGGAACAATAGGGTTAATTGTTGATGGAGAAATGGTCAAGGAATGGAAAACAGAAAGAGGGAAAGAATATGAGGTAAGATTACCATTGTCTCCAGGAGAACATAAAATAGATGTAGCTATATTGTTTGTTGAGAAAAAGATAGATATGACTACTACAGATGTCTTACCGCTATCTTCCTTACAGGTGGGTTCTAATCTTTATTATCCTAAAGAGGCAATTATTGATATAGGCAATGCTTTTGATCCAACAAGCTATACGGATGGTCAAAAAATTATTTCTTCTGATGTTCTTCGGGAGCCTGGAACTTTTCGATTTACCATCCCCTTTGACCCCAGCCTTTCCCTCTCAGATAGCGAGATAGAAAATATCCCCCAAGCCCCTCCCCTTTACAAGGATGGGACATTGGTGCAAAGGGATGAAAACAGCCCCCTTTACCTTATCTTTAAAGGTGAAAGGCACTTAATTGAAAATAATCTTTTAACCCTAAAGCTCTATGGATTATCTGCCCAGAATATAAGAAAGATTGGGGAACTTATTGACCAGATAAAAGGGGGAGACCCCCTTCCCAAGTATCCGGAAAGAACCCTGATTAAAGATGGAAATAATACCTTTTATCTCATTCAAGAAAACAAAAGATACAAAGTCCCTGATAATGAGACATTAGAAGCAATGGGATTCTTTAAGAATATAAAGGAAAGGGAGATTATCATTTGGGCAAACCAAAACCTCTCTGAACCAAGTATTATTCAACTTAAGATAAATGACAAGCCGGTAGGTGAATGGAAGGTAATAACAAACCATCATGAATTAAAGGAGTATAAAGTGAAGCTACCCCTTCAAGATGGAGAGACAAAACTAACCATTTCTTGTTTAAAAGGCTCTCCACTCATTACTAACTTTGAGGTTGATTCTAAGATTTACGAAATACCGGTAGAGAATTTAAGTGATTTTGTATTTTCAGAAGGCAAATCTGTAAACTTTGATATTGTTTTTGATTCCGCGATAGAATTAACAAAGGGTGAAATTGATACCATCCCTTATGCCGGTGAGCTTCCCAGGCAATTCAGGGAGGGAAGCCTTATAAAGGATAGCAAGACCAATAATAGCTATCTTATTGCCGGTGGTGAAAAAAAGGCAATCACACAAGAATATCTTTCATTCTATAACACAAACCCAGGAAGAACCGAGGATTTATCACAAATAGAAGAGGGAGAAGCCCTGCCAAAGTATCCAGAAAATTCTGTCTTAACCGATGGCATAAACAAATACCTTTATATCCAAGGAAAGAAGCTCAAGTTTGAAAGTCTAGATGAACTAACCAAAAAGGGATTTAGCCCAGAAGAAGGCAATGTGCCGATTGAGGTAAGGCTTAAAAATCTACCTACCAAAGATACACCTATGGAGCTATGGATAGACAATAAGCTGATTAAAGAATGGATAGTCTCCCCAAATTCTCCTTTAGTTTATAACCTTTCCCTTCCTTTATCAGCAAAGAAGCATAATGTAGAGCTTATTTTTCCAGAAGGTGTTCGCACCAAAGAAGAGAAACGGGATCACATTATGGTACCTGCACATTACTTTGAAAATGTGTTAAAGGAAAAAGGATACAACCCTTCATGGATAGAGCAGTTTCAGTTTTATCCACCAGGAACAGTATCACCACAATTTCCTGTAATAGAAGCCACAATTTGTATCCCTTCGGCGTTTGTTGACTATATAAAGATAGGCAATCAGAATATTCAACCCGAGGAAGGTAAAGGTGTATATGATTGGGTATGGGGAAATAGGGTATTTAATTATTACAAATATAGTTTATATCATGATAACCAAAATCTTTTTCCCTCTTCAGAAAAAATACCCCTTACCCCCGGTGCCTTAAGGTTTAAAGATATAGAGATTATCCCCTCAATCAATGTTTCATCTAATGAATTAGCAAAGATTCCCGACCTTGTTCTTGCTCAATCCCTTCCTCCAGAAAGTACTTCTGATGTCTTACCTTAAGATAAAATACCCGGATGGAACATTGATAAAGTATGGAACAGACTATTTCCTTGTCTTTTCCGGAACAAAGCATCTTATTGATTCAGGAACAATGCAGATATTCAGCTTAAAGCCTAATGAGGCAAAGGTTATCTCTGATAGTGAATTTTTCTCTATTCCAACCAGTGATCCCCTTAAGGCAAGGGTGGTAAGAAATGAAAGCCTAGGAGACTTCCTTATCCTTGGCTTAGAAAGAAGGTTTATTCCAACCCTTAACACAACCAATGAATACCTTAAGCTTCTTGG
>JBFLYE010000070.1 GCA_040756715.1 bacterium | reverse complement strand
CAAAATTCAAAATTTAGAATTCAAAATTTTATAAAACTTAACCTTTTTCAATTCAAAATTCAAAATTTAGAATTCAAAATTTCTTAAATACTATTTTTGCACTAAGTAATGGAAGATACTATAATATGGGCGGGCTCAAGACTTTTAAGCCCCTGTGTTATCAAAAGCTATACTACTTCTGCCATCGTTAAATGGGAAGATACTTTAGGTGGAAAATTTACCAATGCCTTAGGAAGACAGTTTGCCTACTCTAAGAAATTGCAGGTAGTGGCAATATTTAATAACGATAGGCTGATAAATGATATTGCAGAAACAGTTAAAATATCGCCTCTAACCTGTGGTGATAGTGAATCTCCCATTTCTTTGGATAGCAAAATTATGATAAAAGATATAGCTGATGATAGAAAAAACAAGATCATCCAAACAGAGTATCCTGTTCCATTTACTAAAGATACAAAAATAGAAGAAGGAAATGGACAGGTTTACTTAATGCATGAAAGATGTAAAAAGAGGGATAGGAATTTTCCATTGGTAAGTTATATGGTTCCGCTAAGAGAAGAGCAAAAGATATTAAAACCATCATCACTTACCGTCAAAGTATCCGAGGAAAAAGTGTTTGTGATAGAAGGAATAGGAGATGTTTTGTCTAAGAGATGAAGGTTAAAACCTTGATTTTTCATTTTACATGTGATGAAGCTGTAAAAGGAACTGCGGATAAGCTGAGGGGATTCTTTGCTGATAAATTCAAAGAATATACGCTTATTCACCAACATTTAACTGACCGCCAACTCCTTTATAAAGCACCGCTAATACAATACAAAATATTCAATGGCAGACCTTTTGTTCTTGGAATTAACCAGGGGGCTGATATCCTACAAGGGATCTATGAAGATATTGATTATTTAAAGATTGGTCGTTTTGAATATCAAATAAAAGAAAAAAGTATTGTACTCAAAACAGACTATTTTGGAATCGCTAACAGCAGCACATCCTACTCCTTCCTCACCCCCTGGCTGGCGTTGAATGAGAAAAACTATGGTAGATATCAGCGGCTGGGAAGCTGGACAAAGAAGAAGGAACTGCTATCAAGTATCCTTATTGGCAATATCATCTCTATCTCAAAGAGCCTTGGCTATACAGTGCCAGAGCCAATTATTGCAAGGATTGATGAGATTAAAGAGGTCTCTACTTCACTCAAAGGCACGCCGATGCTTGGGTTTTTGGGAGATTTCTCAGTCAACTTTGAAATACCTGATTACTGGGGGATTGGTAAATCTGTATCCCGTGGGTTTGGGACAGTGAAAAAGAGGAAGTAAGAAATGGGAAGTAGGAAGTAGAGGAGAGAATAAATATGGATGACCAACTGCTCGCCAACATTAAAGCAAAACTCCCTGAGCTTGAGAAGCTTTTGGAGGAGATGAATTCTCATTGGTTTTATGAAGACTTTGTTTATCGTTTCTATTATCATTCTTTCAAGGTCTATGGTCTTCAAGATAATACCAGGAAAATTGTTGAAGCTTTGAGGTCTATAGCACCTGAAGGTCAGGGTTTTTGTAAGGAATTCCAGGAGATTATTGAAGCTGGCGCCAGTGGAAAGAAATTTGAAATGGAGCATAATAAAAATTGGACGCACCATACCAGGGTTTTTGTTGAGGCTTTCTTTCACGCTAAGTTCTTCCTGGAGATGGCTGTCAAATATGGTAAAGAATTAAAAGAGGCTCCAGATATGCTACCATCTGGTTGGGCAGCCTTACTCTGCCTTTACAATCTGCGATAAGGTGTTTTGTGGAAAAAAATGCAATTATAGTTAATTCCATAACGCTTTACAAAATGTATGTGTTTAGATAATCTTAAGGAAAACTTTATAAAATTATGAATTTTGAATGTTGAATTTTGAATTAAAAGGGAAAAAATTTTATAAAACTTAAACCTTCAATTCAAAATTCAAAATTTAGAATTCAAAATTTTATAAAACTTAACCTTTTTCAATTCAAAATTCAAAATTTAGAATTCAAAATTTCTTAAATACTATTTTTGCACTAAGTAATGGAAGATACTATAGTTGTCAATACCTATGGCTCATATTTAAGGAAGAAGGATAACTGCTTCCTGGTAAAGTGCGAAGACCGCACCTTTGAGGTATCTTGCAAGAAGGTAGAATCCATCTTGATCACCACCTCGGTTTATATCTCAACCGATGCCATAAAGTTTGCTATGGATAATAATATCGACATTATCTTCTTAGATCAGTTTGGTGACCCTTATGGTCGGGTATGGCATTCAAAATTAGGTAAAACTTTTAGGTCAGGCATTCGATAAAAAGCTGGTTACAGATGAGATTCTCTCTAAGTTTTTCTAACGAATTATGAATGGGGAAATATACATAACACCGTCAGAAGTAATTGAATATCTCTACTGCCCCCGGTTTATCTTCTATATGAATGTGCTGTGTATCCCTCAACATGAGGAGCAGAGATACAAGGTTCTAAAGGGCAGAGAGCTACATGATAAGAGAGAAAAGGTCAACAGAGAGTATCTGCGAAAGAAGCTTGGAGTAACTGCAAAAGATACTCTGGTCTATTTAGCCTCAGAGAAGTATCATTTGAAAGGGATTGTGGATGAGGTTCTGGTTTTAGACGACGGCACCCTGGCTCCACTTGACTATAAGTTTGCCGAATACAAAGAGACTACTTATCGCACCCATAGGTATCAATCTGTGCTCTATGGTCTTTTAGTCAAAGACAACTATGGTCAAGAGGTTAAAAAGGGCTATATCTGTTATATTCGCAGCAGGCATAAGATTAAAGAAATACCCTTTCAGCAGAAGAATTTTGACGATGCCTTAAGGATAGTAGATGAGATATTGGCTATTGTTCAGAAAGGGTTTTATCCCAAGAGGACAATGTATCCGATTCGCTGCGTTGATTGTTGTTATAGAAACATCTGCATATGAAATCAGATCTTTGGCAAGGATTTATAGATATTTAGAAAGACCAAAACCATAACTCCTTGATAAACCGATGGTTATGTAATAGAAAAGTATGTAATGGAAGTAGTAAATAGCCGATTTGAGGCAAAAAATGATCTTTCAATTAAGCAAAATGACCTCTCTTAAAAGAAGTTTAACTTGTTCTTTAAAAAGAAGTTATAGCGAAATTACGGAGTGAGACCAACATCCATTAAAACAAGGATTGAAACATGAAACTCATTGAACGCAAAGATTGGGTAGGTTCTAGTGGTTGAAACCATCTTCCATTAAAACAAGGATTGAAACGACCCTGCTGACTTACCAAAAGTTAAAAATTCGTGTTTATTAGAAGGAGTTTCATAAGTTATTGCAAGTTATTACAAGCAATTTTTAAGTTGCAAAAATTAGGGTTTTTTTTTATTCTAATTGTATGGAATTTAATGAGCTTCTTTCTATAATGATTGAAAAGGAGGCATCAGACCTCCACATAAAGGCAGAGAGATCTCCCATCTATAGAATCCATGGAAAGCTGGTCTCCTTAGACAATTGCCCTCCATTTACCTGGGAAGAAACAGAGGGTATGGCTATGTCTATTATGAATACTAGCCAGGTTGAGAAATTTAATAAAAGGCATTGGACAGACCTTGGCTATTCATTTAAGGGATATAGGTTCAGGGTAAATATCTTCAATAACAAGGGAACAATTGCTATGGTTATAAGAAAGATTGAGTCAAAGATTCCGACCATAGAGCAGCTTGGTCTTCCTTCTGTTTTAAAGGAGATTGTTGCATACCCAACAGGTCTTATCCTGGT
The DNA here is from genome assembly GCA_040756715.1 of bacterium. Taxonomy (NCBI): domain Bacteria; species bacterium. Next base: position 11,962 of record JBFLYE010000070.1, on the reverse strand, counting down.
TACAGGGCCAACCGGCTCTGGAAAATCAACCACCCTGGCATCCTTAATTGGTGAGATAAATTCAAATGTTTCCTGCCATATAGCAACCATTGAAGACCCTATAGAATATGTTTTTGCTGATAAAAAGGCGAGTATATCTCAGAGGGAGGTTGGTTCTGATGTTTTATCTTATGAGGATGCCCTTCCATCATTATTGAGGCAGGATCCTGATGTTATACTTATTGGTGAAATGAGGGATAGGGAGACAATTGAAATAGCCTTAAAGGCAGCCGAGGCAGGACACTTGCTTTTATCAACCCTTCATACATCATCTGCCGCATCTACTATGGATAGGGTTTTATCCTATTTTCCATCCGATATGCACCATCAGATAATGATTGAGCTTGCTATGACCTTAAGGGCGGTTATTTCACAGCGTCTTATCAGGAGACAGGATGGAAAGGGAAGGGTTGCCGCTTTAGAGATTATGATAAATTCACCCACCATAAAGACATACATTGAAAAGGGAGAATTTGGAAATATCTATAAGGCAATTGAAGGTTCTGTGTATCATTATAAGATGCAGACAATGGAGCAATCCCTTGTTGCCTTGGTTATCAATGGCATTATAAGCCTTGATGATGCAACCTCATCTTCAAATAACCCAAATGCCTTAAGACAGCTTCTCCATGAATTTGGGATAAAAAAGAAGGAACAAGAGGAAAAGGAAAAGATAGTAATTGAGGTGTGATGATAAAATTTGTATGTGTTTAGCTAAAGCTTAAACATAATTGCAAATTGTAAAATGCAAATTGTAAATTGAAGGTGGATAAAATTTAAAATCTACAATTTAAAATTTACAATTTAAGCGAAGCGATAAGGGGGGATAAGCGATGAGTAACGGAGATTTTTCGATATTAGCAGGGAAGGTTTGGGAGGCTGATGACCTGAAAAAGAGGCTCCTTGAAAAGGAAAAGGAAATGGAGCAGCTAAAGAAGCAATTTGCAGAGAAAGAAAGGCTTCTTAATGAACAATTAGCAAAGATAAAGGAAGAGCTTGAGGCTGAAAAAATAGGCCATGAGGAGACAAAGAAAAAGCTTTCTAATGCAAGGACAGACCTTTCAAATGCAAGGATGAAGGCAGAGGAATTTGGGAGAAAGATAAGGCAGATGGAACAAGAGAAACAACAACAGAAAAAGGGATTTGGCAGGTTTTTTAAATAGTAATGCATCCATTAACAAGGCTTCTTAAATATCTTTTTGGCTTTAAGAGATATCTTATCCTGGCAGGGGTTTGTATGGTCATAAATTCCCTTTGTACCATTAGCCTCCCCTGGATGGGAAAGATGCTTCTGGATACTTTACCAAAAAAGAATACCTCACTTATCGCTGAAATCCTTGTTATAAGCATTGGAATTGCATTTGTATTGGCAATTTCACGGTATGGACAAAGCCTCCTTCTAAACCTTGTGGGAGAAAAGATTATATTCAACTTAAGGTGTGAGCTATTCAATCACCTTATGGATGTATCCCTGCCTTTCTATACAAGGAGGAAAAAGGGAGAGGTTCTCTCAAGGATTACAAATGATGTCCTTGTCCTTAAGAATTTTCTCTCTGAGGACATTCTTTCCCTTATAAAAAACCCCATTGTCATTATTGGCTCAATATTTATCCTTTTCTACCTTAATTGGAAGATGACCCTTCTTGCCCTGGCCATTACACCTTTGGTTGTAAAGACAATCTATAGATTTGGAAAGAGGATGAAGGATATAACCTTCTCTTGCCAAAGGAGACTGGCAGAGCTTATCGCCATTGTCTCAGAGGATATTCATAATGTAGCTACCATAAAGCTCTTTACCGCAGAAGAGAAGGAAAAGGAGAGGTTTAGGAAAAAGAACCTTGAGTATTTCTCCCTCACAAAAAAAACCATAAGGCTTCTTTCCCTCTCCGTTCCTCTGGTTGAGATGCTGGGAACAATTGGGATAATTGTCTTATCAGGATATGGAGGATGGCAGGTTATCACAGGAGGCCTTACCCAAGGAGGACTTGTTGCATTTTTGTTTTATATTGGAACAATCTCATCGCCCCTTAAGTCAATCACAAAGGCAAATCTTATTATAAATCAGGCAAGAGCAGCTTCTTCCCATATATTTGAGCTATTGGATGATAAGCCTATTATTCCAGAGGAAAAGGATGCAATGCCTTTAAAAATAAAAGAGGGAAGGATAGAGATTAAAGACTTGGATTTTAGTTATGAAGAAACACCGGTTCTTTCTGGTATTAACCTTGAGATTAAACAGGGTGAGTTTTTGGGCATAGCTGGGGAATCTGGTTGTGGAAAGACAACCTTAACAAGCCTTATTTTAAGGCTTTATGAACCACAATCTGGAACAATTACAATTGATGCCAGCGATATTAAAAAGATTACCATCAAATCATTAAGGGAGAATATAAGCTTTGTTCCCCAAGAACCAGCCCTTTTCTCGGGAACAATTGCCGAGAATATTGGCTATGGTCTTGCCTCTTTTTCTTTTGATGAGATAGAAAAGGCAGCCTCCCTTTCCCACTGCAATTTTATCAAGGAGCTTCCCGAAGGATATAACACAGATATAGGAGAATATGGCTTTCGCCTTTCTGCTGGACAAAAGCAAAGGATAGCAATTGCAAGGGCTTTGATTATGAAGCCAAAAATTCTCATTTTGGATGAAGCAACATCAAATCTGGATTATTCCTCCGAAAGAGAGATAATCTCCTCCTTCTCTGAAATCCTCTCCCTTAAAACTACCCTTATTGTCATTGCCCACAGGCTTTCAACTATTGTAAATGCAGATAGGATTGTGGTAATGGATAAAGGAAAAATAGCTGAAATAGGAAGCCACAAGGAATTGATGGAAAAGGGAGGTTTGTATAAAAGGCTATATGAGACTTACGGAAATAGCATTTGCTGATAAAATCTTACCCATAGGTGCAGAAGCTATTATTCAAGGAATAAGCAGAAGCCTTAAATTAAAGGTAATGGGGAAAGAAATGGTAAAGGATTTAGACAGGAGGATTCTATATGCCTTTTTCCATGGAAGGCAATTTCTCCTTGTCTGGTATATGAGAAAGAGAAATATTGCCCTCCTTTCAAGCCTTTCAAGGGATGGTGAAATCCAGGCAAAAATTCTTAAAAGATTTGGCTATGAGATTGTCCGTGGTTCCTCAGCAAAGGGTGGTGCAGAAGGGATAATTGGGCTTAAAAATAAGGTTTTGCAAGGATTTGATATTGGCTTGGCGGTTGATGGACCAAAGGGCCCTTGCTATTCTGTAAGCGATGGTGTAATCTTCCTTGCAAAGAAGCTTAATCTTTACATTGTTCCCCTTACATCTTCTAGCTATCCATCATATACATTTAAGAATGCCTGGGATAAATACCAGATGCCTTATCCCTGGAGCAAGGCTATAATTCTCTTTGGAAAGCCATATAAGGTGGAGGGAGAAATAGAAGAAGAGAAAGAGAGCCTTAAGGAAAGGTTAATTTTGCTTACAGAAGAAGCAGAAAGAATGATATAATTAGAAAAAATGATAGAAAATTTTATGAACCTTAATATTTTGAATATCTCTCCCTATAATGCAGAGAGGGAGGATTTACCAATAAAGCTTGATATTATGGAGAATCCTTATGACCTTCCATTTAAGATAAGGAAGAAAATAAAAAATGCAATAGGCAAAATAAGCTTTAATCGATACCCATCCCCTTCTGCTTTAGCTTTAAGAGAGGAATTAAAGGCATATACAGGGGTTTTAAAAGATATGATTCTTGTTGGCAATGGCTCTGATGAAATGATTTTATATATCCTCCTTGCATTCGGTGGTTTAAAAAAAAAGGTAATCTTTCCCTCTCCAACATTTCCCATGTATGAAATAATAGGAAATATAACGGGCTGTGAAACAATAGGAATTCCATTAAAGCCTGACTTTGAGCTTGATTATAAAAGGATAATAAAGAGAGGAAAGAAAAATAGCATAATCTTTATTGCCTATCCAAACAACCCAACGGGAAATTGCTTTAGCCGTGAGGATATTGAGAGAATTATAAAGGAAACAGAATCCATTGTTGTTATAGATGAGGCATATTTTGAATTTTCAGAGAAAACATTCGTTGATATTTTAAACCAATACGATAGGCTTGCTATTATTAGAACATTCTCAAAGGGCTTTGGCCTTGCTGGAATAAGGTGTGGGTATATCCTGGCAAATCCACAATTTATAAATTGCCTTAAATTGGTAAAGCCTCCCTATAACCTCAATACCCTCTCCCAAGAAATAGCTTTGATTTGCCTTAAAGAAAGGGATACAATCAAAGTATTTATAGAAAAAATAATCAAAGAGAGGGAATGGTTATATCTTAAGCTTTCAAAAATTAGGGGAATAATTGCCTATAAATCCTGTGCAAATTTCATTTTATTCAAAACAGAAAATCCGAAAAAGTCCTATTCTTTTCTTCTTAAAAAAGGGATTTTGATAAAGAAAATAGGCAATTGTCTTCGGGTCTCCATTGGAAAACACAAGGAAAATAAGGCATTTATAAGCGCGATAGAGGCAAGTTTAACCGTATAGCAATTTCAAAAACCTTTCTGTGCTTTGAAGCTTAAAGGGAGATTTTTCTCTATTCCTTACTTTAAAAATGGCATCCAAAAGGCTATCTTTTGAAAGATTTTCCTCTTTGATAACAATGGCATCCTTTAAGGCTTCTGCATTCTTTGATTGGTGTTGGTCAGCAGAAAAAGGATATGGGATAAGAATGGCTGGGATTCCACACCTTTTTATCTCAGCAATAGATACAGCACCCGCCCTTCCTATGACTACATCAGCCCCTGCATAGGCATATTCCATCTCGAATAGAAAGGGAAATATTTTAATTGCGGAATGCGGAGTGCGGAGTGCGGATTTTATCCTTGAGTAATCCTTTTTCCCGGTTAGCCAGATTATATTGAATTCTAAAAGATTTGGAGTAACCTCAAGGAATGCCTCATTTATCTTAGTGGAGCCTTGCGAGCCACCCATTACAAGGATTGTCTTTTTATCCTTCAAGCCAAAGAATGAAAGCCCCTCCTCCCTTCCTATTTTTCCTATCTCTTTCCTTATTGGGCATCCGGTAAATATTGCATTCTTAGGGGCAAATTCTGTATTTTCAAAAGATAGTGCAACCTTTGTTGCAATCTTTGAAAGAAGCCTATTTGCCAGCCCCATCTTTGCATTCTGCTCATGAATTATCCTTTTGATTCCAAGAAAAAGGCTTGCTAAAATAGGTGGAAATGATGGATATCCTCCCATTCCGATAATCGCCTTTGGTCTTTCCTTAAGGAGAATAAAAAAAGAGGCAATTATGCAGAAGAGATTAGAAAATGTAACACCTAGCGTATTTAATGAAAATAGCCTCCTTTTCCAAAATGATATGGGAATGACATAAACCTTAAAGCCAGATTTTTTGATTATTTCGCAAGATATGCCCTTTTTCCCTGTGATAAAGAAAGGCTCTTTTAATTCCTTTGCTATAGCTATTCCTGGATAGATATGCCCCCCTGTCCCACCACAAGCAATAGCTATTCTCATTGTGGATTTTAAGATTATAAAATTCTCATTTCAATCTTTTTTGTTATTTTCATAAACACTATAAGATATAGCCCAAAAATATGGTGAGTAGTTACGAAACAGCTAATCACATACCTCAATCCTATCGCCCTGCTTAATTTCTCCCCCTTCTAAAACTTTAGCAAATATCCCCTTTTTTGGCATAATGCAGCTTCCCACTTCATAATAAATGGCACATTTTGTATGACAGGCTTTTCCTATTTGGGATACCTCAAGGATTATATCATTTCCTATCTTAAGCTTTGTCCCTATTTCTAAAGAAGAAAGGCAAATCCCAGAGGTTGTAATATTTTCAGCAAAATCTCCACAAGAGACATTGGCTCCTAACCCTCTTGCCTTCTCTATTTCCTCAATAGCCAATAAGCTTACCTGACGATGCCAGGAACCAGAATGGCCATCCTCAAAAAAGCCAAAATCTTTGATTACCTTCCAGGGAGAAAAAACTGGCATCTTCTTTTCTCCCTTGTTTTTGCTTATATTTACTGAAACAACATAGCCCATATTTTTATTATAAATTATTTTCTTAAGAATTTCATCTTTTTATTGAAATTTTTTGAAATTTAAGGTATAATCCTTTTTATGGAGAAAGGGATAGGAGAAACATTGTCTATGGTTTCTAAATCTAGGGGCATATCAAAAGATGCCCTTTTACAAGCCATACAAGAGGCATTGGTAGCAGCCTATAGAAAACGGCTTGGTGTAAAGAATGTTAAGGTTATCTTTAATCCAGATGTAGGGAGTGTAAGGGTATTTGTTGTAAAGGAGGTTGTAGAATGTGTTAATAATCCAAAGGAGCAAATAAGCCTAGAAAGCGCAAAAAAAATTAAGGAGGATATTAATCTAGGCGATGTGGTTGAGCTCGAGGAATTTGATGCCTCCTCAACGAGAATCTCTGCCCAGATAGCAAAGCAGGTTATTAGCCAAAGGATAAGGGAGGCAGAAAGGGGTTCTGTGTTCCAGGAATTTAAAAGGGAGGAGGGTGAGATTCTAACAGGATTTATCCGTAAGATTTCAGACAATACGGTTTTTGTTGATCTTGGTAAAGCAGAGGCTATTCTTCCAGCCAAAGAGCAGATAAGAAAAGAAAAATATAGAATCGGAGAGAGGATAAAGGTCTATGTGATTGGTGTAGAACAGGGTCTAAAGCATCCACAGGTAATCCTTTCAAGAACACATCCTGGGATTCTAAAAAAGCTATTTGAGGCTGATATCCCTGAACTACAAGATGGTTCTATTAAGATAGAGAAGATAGTAAGAGAGCCAGGGGTTCGTTCAAAGGTTGTTGTTTCATCCGTTGACAAAAATATTTCTCCCATAGGAGCATTTGTTGGCGTAAATGCAAGTAGGATTTCTAATATCCTAAAGGAATTTAAGGGAGAAAAGATAGATATTATTCCATATTCAGACAACATAAATGAATTTATCCAGCTAAGCATCTCTCCTGCAAAGGCAAAAGAGGTTATGGCTGATGAGAAGAAAAAGGAGGCAGTTATAATTGTTGATAAGGATCAATTATCCCTTGCCATTGGAAGGGATGGTCAGAATATTAGGCTTGCCGCAAAGCTTTGTGGTTTTAAGCTTGATGTAAGGACAAGAGAGCAATACGAGGAGGAAAAATCTAAGCTGAACAAGGGCTAGATACAAAAAAAGGAGTAATAGGCGCCGGAGGGGAGAAAGCCTATTACTTCCTTTATCTTCTATATCGGCATAAAACAAAAAAAACTTAAGGGATTTTTTTCTTTCCTTTTTTATCTAAAGTAAAACCCAAAAAATGCCGATAAAAAAGGTAGGATGCGTTATACATTCATTAGATTATTTTTTATTCTTTGTGCCTCTGTGCCTCTGTGCCTTTTTGCCTCTTCCTGGCAGATACAAACCATAGATAATTCTTTAGATGATGTTGGCCTGTATTCGTCCATTGCCTGTGATTCTTTGGGAAGAGCACATATCTCATACACAAACCTTACCACAGGAGGGCTAAAATATACATATTTTAATGGTTCCACCTGGACTACAAATAATGTAGGAACAACAGGCTCATCTGGATATTATACATCCATTGACTTAGACAGCAACAATTGTCCTCACATAAGCCATTACAATGCAACATATCAAAGGCTTTTACATACAAAAGGAGTTGGCACAGCAAGCTCAATTGTTGATTTTCCGCAGCTTGGAAAATTTAGCTCCTTAAAGATAGATAGAGAACAATACCCAAATATAAGCTACTATGACGAGAAGAACAAGGCATTAAAATATGCATTTTGGACAGGTTCAGAATGGGCAACAGAAACCGTAGATTATGCTCTAAATAAAGACAGGGGAAGGTTTTCATCCCTTTTTCTTGTAGAGGATAGCCTTCCCTGTATGACATACTACGATGCCACGGATGGCGATTTAAGGTTTGCCTTTTGGAATCCAACAAATTGGGGCTTTAGAACCATTGATACAACAGGCGATGTTGGTCAATATTCCTCCCTTACTGGGAAGGATTACATTCTGCATATTGCCTATTATGATGCAACAAATACAGACCTTAAATATGCAATAAACCCTGATGGAACCTGGACATTAAGAACCATAGATTCAATTGGCGATGTTGGAAAATTCTGTTCAATCGCTATAGATGGCTCAAACACGGTATGGATTTCCTATTATGATGCCACGAACAAAGACTTAAAAGTTGCCTATGGAAGTGGCACGAGCTGGACAACCGAGACAATTGATTCTACTGATGATGTTGGAATGTATAGCTCTATTGCAATTTATAACAACATTCCCCAGATAAGCTATTATGATGCCACACAGGGCAATCTTAAGTATGCAACCTTAGGGACAGCTACCCCTCCAAATCCACCATCAAATCTACAAGCTACGGCTGTTTCATCTTCTACAATAAACCTTGCCTGGTCTGATAATTCCACAAACGAGCTTTGGTTTATTATGGAAAGGGGGACAACAGATACAAGCCTTTTCAATATCGGAACAACCACCTATGCAACCTACACAGATACAAGCCTTTCAAGCAATACAACATATTATTACCGGGTTTATGCCTATAATTTCTATGGAACATCAAGCTATTCAAACATTGCATCTGCTACAACATTTGATCTTGCTCCTATTGCACCATCTAATCTACAAGCAACCGCAACCGGTTCATCAACCATTGACCTTTCCTGGAATGACAACTCAAGCAATGAGCTTTGGTTTATCATTGAAAGGGGCTCTACCATTACAGCCTTTGTTTCTATTGGGACGACAACACAAAGCACATACACAGATACCGGGCTTTCTGCAAGCACAACATATTATTATAGGGTTTGTAGCTATAACCTTACCGGTGGACAATCAACCTATTCAAACACAGCATCTGCCACAACATTTGATCTTCCACCAAGTTCTCCTTCAAGCCTTACAGCAATCCCTGTATCAAACTCAAGGATAGACCTTTCCTGGTCTGATAACTCAAATAATGAGCTTGGGTTTGCTATAGAAAGGGGCTCTACCATTACAGCCTTTTCTTTTATCACAACAACCACAGCCTCTATCTATTCAGATACAAATCTTTCTCCCAGCACAAGATACTATTATCGGGTAGCAGCTTTTAATGAGATAGGAACATCAAGCTATTCAAATGTTGCTTCTGCTATAACAGGCTCAACCACGCTTTACCTTTCTCCATCCTTTCTTGTCATTGGCTCTGGCTCTATAGGAACCGTTAATCTAATGGTAGACAATGTCTCTAATCTGATTGGTGTATCCGTTTATCTTTCATTTAACCCAGATGTCCTCTCTGTTTCAACCATAACCCAGGGAAGCTTTCCATCGGGTGCAAGCCTTTTATCCTTATCATTTAACAATGCCTCAGGAACCCTTATCTACTCATCTGCTTTATTCTCTGGCTCGGCAACGGGTTTTGGAACAATAGCATCCATTGCGTTTTGTGGAACATCTGGAACATCTGCAATTTCCTTTGAAGTATCAACCAATCCTAGTATAGAAAAGACAAACCTTATAGACAATTCGGGAGGTAACATCCCATTTAATGTTATAAATGGCTCTGCATCAGTAACAATCCCAGGTGATGCAGATGGAAGTGGTCAGGTAAATTTGCTTGATTTCTATATTTTAAGAAGCGAATTTGGACAATCAGGGCCAAACCTTGCCTCTGACTTTAACCATGATGGAAGCGTAGACCTACTTGATTTTTATATCTTAAGAGAGAATTTTGGAAGCACAAGGGGTATTGCAAGCATTCTAAATAATAGCAATGTAGCCCTCTCTATTGAGCAGGATGGAGATAATTTTAATGTAAATATAGAAGATGTATCTGGCTTGATCGGAGGCTCAATTTACCTTTCTTATAAGGAAAGCCTTGAATGTGTTGGAATAGAGAAGGGGCAATTCATTGAGGATGCAGCAATTCTTCAAAGCCTCTATGGTAATGGAAGCATAACATTTTCCTTTGGATTTCTACAAGGAGAAATACAAGGAAATGGAACATTGCTTGTGGTAAAATTTAAAGAGAAAAATCCAAATCTTGCCATATTACCTCAAACAAGGCTTATGGATAGGAATGGAAAATGGATTCCATATAGGCTTTCTTTAGAGGAAAACCTTGCCACAGTAAAAATAGAGCCAAGTGATTCCTCTGTATTCATAGAGGGAACGAAGACAATAGGAATTTTCATAGAAACCTCTGAGCTTATGGGAGCAAACATTGAGATTTTATATCCAGACGATAAATTAGAGCCTTTAAGTATTGAAAAGGGAAATTTTTCCGATCTATTTTTAAGCTCAACCCTCACCGGAAAGATTATAATTATTTCTGCAAAGCTTGGAAGCTCAACACAGGGCTTAATTACATTGGCAAACCTAACATTTAAAGCCCTTAAGGAGGGAACAGCAAGTTTATTATTCTCTTTAGTAGACTTACGAGACTCAAATAACACAAAAATTGCCGCAGAGAGCTTTTCGGGAACAATAACAATAAGAAAATATCTTGTAGGAGACCTAAATAGAAATGAAAAAATAGATTTTGATGACCTTATGTTAATTACAACAAATTGGAAGAAAAATAAGCTAGAGTATGACATTGGTCCAGCATCTGGAATTCCACCCGACCTTATTTCAAACCCAGATGGTATAATTGATTTTGAAGATTTAATGGTGTTCTGCCTGATGTGGAATTGGAGGAATAAGTTAGGAGTCGGGAGTCAGGAGTCGCAAGTTGGGGGTTGTATCTGGATTGAAAGAGAAAATGGGGAGTTTGTGGTAAAGTATTCTGGTTTTTCCAATATAATGGGTGGAAATATTACATTTTCCTTTGAAGGAGAAATATCTGTAAAAACAGAGCCTTATATTATATCCCTTCCCTCTATAGAGGGAGGAAGAATGGCTCTTGCCTTCGCCTCTCTTCCCCTTCTTCCTCCCTCTGGCACTATTGTAAGGATAAGGGCAGATAGCTTAAAGATTGAGGATATAGATATAAGGGATAATGAGAACAAGAAGGTTAATGTTCAAATTCAGGAGGGGATAAAGCCATTAAGCCTAAATAATGTTATTTGCTATCCAAACCCAGCAAAGAATGTTGACAATGTTAAATTTGAATATCTTCCTTCAAACACAAAGATAAGGCTTTACAACATCGCAGGCGAATGTGTATTTGAAAAAGAAAATTTTGATAATGACCCAACCTTAAACCTTAATAACATTGCCTCTGGTCTCTACATCTATGTTCTATCCCATGGCAAAGATAAGAAAATAGGAAAGCTCGGCGTGGTAAAATAATTGGAGATAAAAGGTCTTTTTAAAGGCATCATCAAAGACTATGACAGGATGAATGCGATTATGAGCCTTGGGTTTCATAATCGTTGGCGGCTAGATTGTGTTAAAAAAGCAAAGTTTCAAGGAAAAATTTTGGATATTGGGTGTGGAACAGGCGATTTTTGCCTTCAAATAAAGAAATGCACCAACGCATCTGTTTTTGGGATGGATATATTAGAGGATATGCTTAAGGTAGCAAGGAAAAAGACAAAGATTAGCCCTATCGTAGGCAATGCCCTATTTCTTCCATTTAAATCCTCTGTATTTGACGGAATAACACTTGGCTTTGCCTTAAGGTACATTGATATTCCTGTGTTTCTAAAGGAGGCAATGAGGGTATTAAAACCCTGCGGAAAGCTTGTAATCCTTGAGCTTTTATTTCCAAAACAAAAGTTTATAAGATTTTTCTTTAAAATCTATCTTTATAAAGTTATTCCCTTTATTGCCAAATTCTTAAGCGATGAGCCCTCTTACATCTACCTTGGAGAATCCTTAAAGCACCTTCCAGAAATTGAAAAGAT
>JBFLYE010000069.1 GCA_040756715.1 bacterium | reverse complement strand
CTTAAAACCGCTATTGAAGGGCTTTCTGAGTATGATTATATATTTATTGACCCTCCGCCATCTTTAGGGATTCTCACTTTAAATGGGCTTGTTGCCTCTTATTCCATTATCATTCCCATTATGATTTCATATTATGGCTTAGAGGGGCTGGTTGAGCTTCTTGAGATGATAAAGAAGGTAAAAAAAAGTTTTAATCCAGATTTTTCTATTGAGGGTGTTTTAATGACAATGTTTAATCCAAGGACAAGGCTTTCCTATGAAATCTTTGAGGAGGTAAAAAAACATTTTAAAGACAGGCTTTACAAAACCGTCATTCCTAACAATATAAGGCTTGCTGAGGCTCCATCCTATGGAAAGCCTGCTATTTTATATGACAAGGCATCAAAGGGTGCTTTAAGCTATTTTGAGCTTGCAAAGGAGATAATAGAGCAAAACAAAATTTAGGTAGGTGTTTAGATAATCTTAAGGAAAACTTTATAAAATTATGAATTTTGAATGTTGAATTTTGAATTAAAAGGGGAAAAATTTTATAAAACTTAAACCTTCAATCCAAAATTCAAAATTTAGAATTCAAAATTTTTAAAAGTGGATGAATTTTAAACAAATAAAAATTCTTTCTTGCTTTTTATAATTTTTTAGGTTATACTTAAATTATGGACAAAACAATTTTAGAAAAGGATGTTAGGGTTTTAAGGGGTCTAATTGCGGGATTAGAATCAGAGCTTTCTACAATCCAGGAAAGAACCAAGGAGAGGGAGGAGAGGGTAAGGACTATCTATTCCTCACTAGAGGCAATTTCATTAAAAGCAGAAATCCTTCAGGAGATAAATGAGATGCTTGGCTTAGACCTTGAGGTAGATGACCTCCTTTCATTGATTATGGATTCTATCCTTCGTTTTATGAGAACCGATGCAGGAAGTATCCTCCTTTTAGACAAAAGTGGAACAAAGCTTATTTTCAAAGTGGCAAAGGGGCCGATGGCGGATGAGGTAAAGAAATTTGATGTTCCATTAGGAGAGGGCATTGCAGGCTGGGTAGCAAAAAATGGAGAACCCTTAATTGTTCCAAATCCCTTAGAAGACAAAAGGTTTAAAAGGGATATTGCAGAGGAAATAAGCTATCTTCCATACAATCTCCTTTGCGTTCCCTTGAAGGCAAAAAGGAAGATAATTGGTGTTATTGAGGTTATCAATACATTGGGAAAGGAGGCTTTTACAAGGGATGATGAGGAGCTTCTTGGAAGTATTGCAAATCAGATAGGTGTTCTTATTGAAAATGCCTCCCTTTTTCATGACCTGGTTAGAAAGGTCTCAGAGAAGACCGTCTTAACAGAGGTTGCCAGGACAGTAAATTCAAGCTTAAACATTGATAGGGTTTTAGAAGTCTCAATGAAGCTTGTAGCTCAGCTAATGAGGGCTGAGGCGAGTTCTTTAATGCTCTTGGACAAAGAAAAAAATGAGCTTATATTCAAGGTTGCATTAGGGAAAAAAGGAGAGGGCGTAAAGGAGATAAGGATTCCTTTGGGTGTGGGCATTGCTGGATATGTGGCAGAAAAGGGAGAGCCTTTGGTTGTTCCTGATACAAGCAAAGACCCCAGGTTCTTTAAAGAAGCAGATGAAAAATCTGGGTTTCAAACAAGGTCTATTATTTGTGTTCCCCTTAGGATAAAGGACAAAATAATTGGTGTAGCCCAGGCGATAAACAAAATAGGAGGGACATTTGCCGATGAGGATATAGAGCTTTTTGAGGCAATAGCCCTTCAGATTGCCATTGGCCTTGAGAATGCATCCCTTTACAAAGAGCTTGAAGACCTATTTCTTTCCATTATCATATCCCTTACCGCAACCATTGATGCAAAGGACCCATATACCCATGGACACTCCCAGAGGGTCTGTGAATATAGCCTTGCCATAGGAAAAGAGATGGGTCTATTAGAAGATGAGATAAACCAGCTTAAATTATCAGCCCTTCTTCATGACATTGGAAAGATAGGCATAGATGAAAAAATCTTGAGAAAACCTGCAAAGCTTACCGATGATGAATTTGGAGAAATAAAGAAGCACCCAGGAACAGGGGCAAATATTATTGAGCATATAAAAAAGCTTAAGGATATTACCCCTTCTATTAAACACCACCACGAAAGGTTTGAAGGTGGAGGCTATCCAGATGGTTTGTCGGGAGAAAATATTCCCCTTTTCTCAAGGATTATAGCTGTAGCAGATACCTTTGATGCTATGACCTCTGACCGGCCCTATAGAAAGGGGGGAGAGCCAGAGGTAGCTTTGGCTGAGATAGAAAGGTGCAAAGGAAGCCAATTTGATGAAAGATGCGCAGATGCGTTTATTTCTGCATATAAAAAAGGAAGAATAAAATCAAAAGATGATATGGAACTTGCTTTTAGCCCACTTACTAGCTGATTTTCCCCTCCAGACAAGGAGTCTATTTGAGCTAAAAAAGAGAAGTATTTGGGGTGTAATGCTTCATAGCAGTGTGGGTGTTTTGCTTGTGATTATCCTCGTTCCCCCCCTTTTGCTAAAGCCTGTAAGCCTTCTTTTGTTTTTTGTTTCGCATACCTTATTTGATTGGCTAAAGATAAAGATGACAGACAAATGGCCTAGCCTGAATAACATTATCTTTTTTATTTTAGACCAAATTTTTCATCTTGTGATTATTTTAATTGTCGCTCATCTTTGGCCTTGTGAAAATATCTATTCCCTTTTACAGGTTAAGTATGTTTCCTTTTATTGCATTGTAGGACCAGCCTCAATGATACTTTTATTTTATTTCAAAAGGCTTTTTTATAGATATGAGACATTGGTGGTTGTTTCAAAAATGAGCTGGTATGGTGCATTTGAAAGGATGGTATTGCTTACCTTTATTCTTCTTCCTGTGCCATTTTATTTTGCTATTCCATTTATTCTTATGGCAAGGGGATTTTTCTTCAAAGAAGAAGCCGATACAGCCCTTGACCTTGTTGCCTCAACCACAATTGCTGTGTTTTGCGGCCTGGTTTTAAAAATTTTTTTGTGAAGCAAATAATCTTCGCGATCACAGGCGCCTCTGGTATTATTTATGGAAAGAAAACCCTTGAGGCGATTAGCAAAGAATACAGGGTTTCTCTTATGATTTCAGACAATGGTATTCTTGTTGGAAAGAAGGAGCTTGGAATAGAGCTTAAGAATCACCTTTGTTCCCTACCAAATATCTCCTTTGTTGATTATAAAAATATGGATTCTGAAATTGCCTCTGGTTTTTTTTTAAATTTGGGTATGATAGTTTGCCCCTGTAGTATGAAAACCCTATCTGCCATAGCACAAGGAGCTTCAGAGAATTTAATCCAAAGGGCAGCTGATGTTTGCCTTAAGGAAAGAAAAAGGCTTATTCTTGTGCCAAGGGAAACACCCCTCTCTGAAATCCACCTTGAAAATATGCTAATATTAAGAAGAATGGGAGCAGATATTGTTCCTGCAATGCCTGGGTTTTATGAAGCTCCAAAAACAATAGATGACCTTGTAGACTTTATTGTAAGAAAGGTTATCTCCTTGTTGACAAGGGAATGAAAATTTTATAAAATAGAAGAATGAAGGCAATATGTTTTTTAGGTTTGGGTTTGTTAATAGGTGGTTGTGCGGCAACCTCCACTGAGCCAAAGGCAAGGGTTGATACATCAATGGAGGCAGAGCTTCCTCCCTATTCAGGGCTAAAGGCATCTCTGGCTGTTTCTAAATTTGAGTGGAAGGCAGAAAAAGAAGATATAGGTGCAGGAGATGGATTAAGGGATATGCTAACCACTCTCCTTGTTCAATCAAAGAGGTTTAAGGTTTTGGAAAGAGAGGAATTAGGAAGCATAAAAGAGGAGATAGGTTTAAGTGAGAGTGGATATGTTGATGAAAGTTTTACGGTAGAAAAGGGAAAGATTAGGGGTGCTGATATTTTGGTCATAGCTGCTATAACAGGCTGGGAGCCAGGTGCGGAAAAGAGGGGCGGTGGTGTGGGTGGATTTGGTCCAGGTTGGCTGGGTGCTCTTGGTGGTGCATTTAAAAAATCCTATCTGGCGATGGACATTAGGATAATTTCCTCTGCTACAAGTGAGGTTTTAGCCGCAACAAGGATAGAGGGGGAGGCAAAGGAGGTTGACCTGGGAATATTGGCAGGAGGTATATTTGGCTCTCTTCCCTTAGGAGGGGTGCTTTCAAAATATTCAAAAACACCAATGGAAAAGGCGATAAGGGTTTGTCTAAAAGAGGCGGTAAAATATATTTCAGAGAATACACCAAAGGAATATTTTAAGTATTAAAAAGGATTTCAATCAATTTTGTTCCCTCTTCTAAAAAAATGCCATTTTTTGCCTCTTTTTCATTAAAAAATTCTACCTTCTTCATTTTCCATGGCGCATTCTCTATTCTAAATTCCGCATTACTCCATAGGATAAAGGGGGTTGGCTCGCTGGTATGTTTTCCTAATGATACAGGTGTAAGATGGTCTGAGAGGACAAGAATCCTTGCTTTCCAATTTAAATTAGAAAGGATAAAACCTATAATCTTCTCATCAATCTCCTCAATTGCTTTTATCTTCTGCTCCAGGTTTTTGTTATGTCCTGCCTCATCTGGTGCTTCAATATGAATAAAAACAAGGTCATTATCCTCTAATGCCTTAAGTCCATATTTTCCTTTAGCCAGATAATCTGTATCAAAATAGCCGGTTGCTCCAGGAACCTCTATTGGTTTTAAACCTGCCAATACCCCCAAACCCTTAATCAGGTCAACCGCAGAAATAACAGAACCTTTAATATTAAATTTCTCTGTTATCTTTGGAATGTCCATTTTAACACCACCACCCCAAAACCAGAGCATATTTCCATTCTCCCTTCCCCTTAATATATCCCTTGATTCCTCCATAAGCCCGGTAAGGATACAAGCCCCTTTTCCTTTTGGAAAATGGTATAAATAATCACATCCTGTAATGTTATGGGGTGGTATGCAGGTAATCTCAAATGGATCCTCAATTATTGAAGAAGAAATAACCAGCAAATGCCTATAGCTTACCCCTGGATAAAACTTTATTTCTTTACTTCCCAATTCTTTGTCGATAAATTTTATAATTTCTGCTGCTTCCTCTGTTTTTATATGACCTGCGCTGAAATCCGTTATTATTCCATTCCTTACCGTAATAAGATTGCACCTGAAAGCAACCTCATCCTCTTTTAGAAAAACCCCCATACTTGCAGCCTCCAGAGGCGCCCTTCCTTTATAATAAACCCTTGGGTCATATCCTAATAAAGAAAGGCAAGCAACATCAGAGCCAGCTGGCATATTATCTGGGATGGTTCTTGTTGTCCCAATCATTCCTTCCCTTGCTAGCCTATCCATATTTGGTGTATGGGCTATCTCTAGGGGTGTTCTTCCATCTATTGGATAATCAGCCATTCCATCAGGAACAATGATAATATATTTCATTTAAGAATTATGAAAATAGGTCAATAAGAAGCCCTTGTATTTCATCTATTGTGCTGGCAAGACGCAAAACATCCCTTTCCTTTTTTAAAACCTCATCGGTTAAAAGAAGGAGGTTTTCGTCTATCCTTTTTAAAATAAGATGAACCTTTTGTGTTCTGGCAAACCTTCCACTTTTCTTTTCCTCAAGCTGCCAGATATTCTGCACAGCATATTGGACAAATGTTGCAACCAGCTCCTTGTAATTTATAAGGTTTTCATAAGTTGGGCTATTTAGAAGAACCTTTCCCTTCTCCTCTATTTTTAAAATAAGGGAAGAAAGCTCCTCCTTTAATGCCTTCAGGGTTTCTTCCCTGATTTTTTCAGCAAATGGATGTGGTTTTTCCTCCTTTTCCTTTACTATTTGTGTCTTTTTTGTCCTTTTTCCCCTTCCTACACCCATTGCCTCCTCAAATTCCTTAAACCTTGTATGTGCCTCTTCAACCTTCATTTTTAAATCTTTTTTCTATCTGCTTCATATTATCGCCGCCATACCTTTCAAGGAAGGCATTTGCAATGATAAATGCTGTCATTGCCTCTCCAATAAAAGATGCAGATGGGACAGCACAAACATCAGCCCTTTCAACCACAGCTTTTGTTTTTTCCTTTGTCTCTATATTTACTGAGGAGAGGGGCTTCTTTAGGGTTGGAATGGGTTTCATCGCACATCGGATAATAATTGGCTCTCCATTGCTTACTCCCCCCTCAATTCCACCTGCATTGTTTGCCTTTCTATAGAATTTATTTTTGTAAAATATTTCATCGTGTACCTTGCTACCAAACCTCTTTGCCGCCTCAAAACCAAGACCAATTTCAACCCCTTTTATTCCAGGAATGCTCATCAAGGCAAAGGCAAGAAGGCTATCCAGCCTTCTATCCCAATGGACATAAGAACCCAAGCCAACCGGAACACCAATTGCCTTTATCTCAAACACTCCACCAAGTGTATCACCATTTTCTGATGCCTTGTCTATTTCTTTTATCATTAGCTTTTCTTTTATGGAATCTGCACAGAATAAAGGTGAGCCATTTATTTCAGCATATGTTTTAGGAGACCTCTTTGTCCTTATCTTTCCAATTGAAACAACATATCCTAAAACATCAATACCAAAATTAGAAAGAAAGCCCTTACAGACGCAACCAACCGCACACCTTGCCGCTGTTTCCCTTGCAGATGCCCTTTCCAAGACATTCCTTAGATCAGAATGTCCATATTTTATTGCTCCAGAAAGGTCAGCATGACCTGGCCTTGGAGAAAGAATTGGTTCTACATTATCCCATTTTTCCCTCCAATTCTCCCAATCTTTATTTTTTATATTCATACATAATGGGCTTCCTAGTGTATATCCCTTTCTTATCCCTCCGGTAATCTCTATCTCATCTTTTTCAATCTTCATCCTTCCTCCCCTTCCATAGCCCATTTGCCTTCTTGCTAATTGCTTATTTATTTCTTCTTTGTCTATAAAAAGCCCGGCTGGAAGGCCTTCAAGGATTACAGTTAAAGATGGACCGTGCGATTCACCGGCGGTTAAAAATCGTAGCATTTTTTTCTAAGATGAGCTTTATTAAATCTTCAGCTAAGCCTATAACCTCTTGTGCATTCTCTTTAGTTAATAATGCATTTGGTTTATACCTTGCCTCGTTTCTTATCCTTAAAGCAATATTTAACTTATAACCTATCTCTGGTGCTACTTCGTTTGTTTTTATATATAGACGACCAAACAGAGTGACTACACCGCCATGACTTCCTGGTAGGTCATCTTGTTTTAAAAGGATGAGTGCCTTTGCGGCTAGCTCGGCAGAGTTGTATGCCGCATCTATTGCTAAGCGGATCCTTTTTCTCTTAAAAACCTCTTTTGCTCCCTCCAGATATTCTTGTGAGAGCTCTGTTGTATCCTTCATCGCCTCCCTTTTTATTTCTTCTTTTTCCATAGAATAAACCTCCTTACCATTTTGTAGGACATTATATACAAAATAATCTTGAAAAAATAGAGAATCAATGCTTGAGATAAGAATTTCAAAGGGAGCATTATGCTCCATCATAAATGTATATGCCTTATCCATAAGCGGTCTCTCAATACCTTTACCATTAAGGGTAAAGATAAGAATGTCTATGTCTGAGGAGGAAACATTGGTTTTTTTAGCACAGCTACCAAAAAGAATAATCTTTGCAATTTTTCCTTTAATATCACTTGTCAATAGGTATTCTTTAAAATTATCAAGAAGCCTCTCAATGTCCATATTAATACCAAAAATTAGAGAAATAAGCAAGATATTCTCTCTTTAAAGACAAATGAGACAAGGGCACCAAATGCAAGGTATGGGCCATAAGAGATATAATCCCTCCTCTTTTTTCTTCCCATAAGGATAAGAGAGCCTCCAATAATAATAGCAAATATTGATGAAATAAGCAAAGATGAAATAAGAAGCCTAAAGCCAAGAAATAGCCCAATTAAGCCTACTATCCATACATCTCCACTTCCCATTCCCTCCATTTTAAGGATAAGTGAGGAGAGCTTTGCCACAAGGAATATAAGACCACCTCCAAAAACAAGCCCAAGGATATGCTCTAAATCCCTCCATAGAAAAATATAGAGAAGAATTCCCACCGCAATCCCTGGATATACTACTTTATCCAGGACAAAAAATGTCTCAAGGTCAATAAAGGCAATTAAAATAAGCAGGGAAAAGAAAAACAGCCAAATCAAAAGCTCTAGCTTTAATCCATACAAATTTCCAAGATAAAAATAGAGGCAAGCCGTTAAAACCTCAACCAAAAGATAGCGAATGGGAATTCCTTCTTTGCAATGCCTGCATCTTCCCTTAAGGACAAAAAAGCTTAAGATGGGGATATTGTCATACCATTTTATAGAAACATTGCATTTTGGACAAAATGAGCCAGGGAACACAATAGAAATATCCTTGGGTAGCCTATAGATACAAACATTAAAAAAGCTTCCCAACACCGCACCAATGATAAATAAAATGCCTTTAAACATTTGTTATTTAAAATTTATGTTAGATAATAACGATAGGTTCTATGATAATATTCTTTTTTCCCTTTTAAGTATTGAAATTAAAGTTTTATAGTCTAAAGATTTTAGTCTTTATTTATAGCCTTAACAAACCCTATCAATTTACCATTCATTTTTATTATACTTTGAAATAGATATTGTGTCAAGCTACGCGTTTAGCTTCTCTTTAAATTTCCTTGTCAAGGAAGGTTTGATAAATATAAAATATATCAATGAAGCTAAGTCAATACTTCTTTCAGACATTGATTGAGGAGCCAAAGGATGCCCCTTTAATCTCCCACAAGCTGATGCTAAAGGCAGGGCTTATAAAAATGCTCTCCTCTGGGGTTTATTCCTTTCTTCCTATTGGATTTAGGGTGTTAAAAAAGGTAGAGAAAATTGTTCGGGAGGAGATGAGTAAAATCGGTGCAATTGAGCTTTTTATGCCTTCTCTTTCACCTTCAGGGCGTTGGAAAGAGACAAAGAGATGGGAGGCTTATGGCGATGATATGTTCAGGCTAAAGGATAGGAGGGGAAATGAATTTGGGCTTTGTCCAACCCACGAGGAGGTTATCTGCGATATGGTAAGGGATGTGGTAAAATCATATAAAAGGCTTCCCTTTTCCTTGTATCAAATCCAGACAAAATTTAGGGATGAGCCAAGGCCAAGGGGAGGGGTGATTAGGGCAAGGGAGTTTCTAATGAAGGATGCATATTCATTCCATCACAACGAAGAATCTTGCGAAAAGACATATAAAGACTTCTTTAGCGCATATAAGAGAATCTTTGAACGATGTGGATTAAATTTTGTAATCGTTGAGGCAGAGGCAGGGATTATCGGAGGCTCATTCTCCCATGAGTTTATTGTCCCCTCTGAGAATGGCGAGGATACGGTGATGGTTTGCGAAAAATGTGGGTATGCGGCAAGCCTTGAAAAAACCGAGGTAGGAGTCAAGGGTCAAGGGTCAAGGGTCAAGGGTCAAGAGATGGAGCTTAAGTTGGTTGAGACGCCAAATCTTAAGAGTGTGGCGAAGGTTTCAAGCTATCTTTCTAAAAAACCAGAGGAATTGATAAAGACATTGATTCTAAAGGCAGACTTTGAGATAATTGCTGTGCTTATCCGTGGGGATTGCGAATTAAATGAGACAAAACTTAAAAAGGCATTAAATATAAAGGAGCTTTCTATGGCAGATAGTGAAACAATAGAAAAAATAACCGGAGCTCCTTTGGGATTTTCTGGTCCAATTGGGCTTAATTGCAAAATTATTGCTGATTATTCCCTTAAAGAGGGGAAAAACTTTGTGCTGGGTGCAAATAAAGAAAATTTTCACTATATAAATGCAAACATAGAGAGGGATTTTAAGGTAGAAGGTTTCTTTGATCTAAAAATAGCAAGAGAAAATGATCCCTGCCCAAAGTGTGAAAGCATTCTTTCCGAAATAAAAGGGATTGAGCTTGGCCATTGCTTTAAATTGGGGACAAAATATTCAAAGGCAATGGGACTGAGATTTTTAAATGAAAATGGGGATAAAAACCTGGTAATTATGGGGTGCTATGGGATTGGCGTATCCAGAATAATTGCCGCTGTTATTGAACAAAACTATGACAAGAGGGGGATAATTTTTCCCAAAGAGATTGCCCCATTTTCTTCCATTATCATAAACATTGAAAATAGGGCATTGGCAGATGAGATTTATTCACATTTGCTAGAGAAAAACATTGATGTTTTATATGATGACAGGGAGGAAACCCCAGGGAAAAAGTTTGCCGATGCTGACCTTATTGGCATTCCCTACCAGATAATCATTGGAAAAAAATCTACCCGCGAAAAAATAGAGTTTGTAGAAAGAAAAACAAAAAAGAGAGAATTTCTAAGTCTTAATGAGATTGTAAACAGATTGTAAATTTGAAAAAGAAAAAAGATGTTTTAAGGAAAAAAGATATTGGAAACATAGCCTTAATTATCTCCATTCTTTTTTTACTTCCTGGCTTTTTCTGTTTTTTATATAATTCATTAACCTTTGCCTTTTATTTATATCCAATAGAGGACGGAGAAGGTTTGGTGATGAATATGACAAAGCTTTTATATGAAAAAAAAGCTCTCTATACAGAGATTAATTCTTTCTATATTGCTAATAACTACCCTCCTCTATATCCCTTATTGAACCTAATTCTTGTCCCATTTCTTGGGCTTGGCTTTCTTTCTGGCCGCCTTATATCGCTTTTTAGCATTTTATTGGTTTCTACTTTGCTCTTTTTGATTTTAAAAAAAGAGACAAAGAATATTTATATTGCCTTAATCTTTTCTTTTTTATTCCTCCACATTGATTACATATATTCCGCTACCGCGCTTTATAGGGTAGATATGGCAGGTGTTTTTTTCTCTTTCTTAGGATTCTATCTTTTTTATAAGAAGCAAAAAATTATTTTTCCAATAATTGCCTTTTTGTTTGCAATTTATACAAAACAATCAAACATTGCAGCCTTGTTGGCTGTAATAACATGTATTTTTATTACTGAAAGAAAGAAAAACAAGGCAATTAATTTTCTTATCCTTTTTTTAATCCTTTTTACCATCCCCTCTTTTATTTTGATGTTTATCACAAAGGGAGAGGTTTTTAGACATCTTGTTACATATAATGCTAATGTTTATGAATTAGAAAGATTCTACATATATCTTGATAAATTTATAGAGAAGAACTGGCTTTTTCTTGTTTTCTCCCCAATTTATATAATAGAGATTATTTTGAAAAAGAAATATAAAGAGCCCATATTTCTTTATCTTCTCTTTTCTTTACTTCCCCTTTTTGCCTCTGGCAAGGTAGGCTCTTCTTACCACTATTTATTTGAGCCAACAGGAGTTTTATCTCTAGCAAGCGGTCTTGGTTTTTTTAAGATTTATAATTCAAAAAATAAATTTTTTTATGGGATAATATTTTCCATCCTCCTTATATATATTTTTACTTCATATCATAAGGTTATTAAAACTATCTCGCTTGAATCGCAAGTCCCTCAAGACAAAGCCCTTCTTTCCTTTATTTCTAAAACAGAAGGCAAAATTCTTTCAGAAGAGAAAGGGACGGGATACATTTTATTATCGGGAAAAGATATATACTTCTATCCATTTATTATGAGCCAACTAGCAAGAGAAAAAAAATGGGATCAAGAAAAGATAATTAATGAGATTAACAATAAGATATTTTCAAAGGTATTGCTAAACTCAGACCTTTCAAATCCATCTTACTTAACCAGTGAGAGGTTTACAAGGGAAATTTTATCCTCCATTAGGCAGAATTATGTATTTGAAGGAATTATTGGTGATACATGGATTTACTCTCCAAAACTTCAGTGAAGCCAAAAAAGAAAAGGGATATTTCAATATTAACCACCATTTCAGTAGGGGCAATATTTATCCTTCTCTTTTTATTATTAGTATCATTTTATGAATATAATGGATTTAAGAGGGCAGGAATTAGCTTTTCAAGCGATGACCCCTATATTCACCTTAATCTTGCCCGCTCATTTAGTGAAGGAAAAGGCTTTTCGCTCAATCCTCCTCACCAAACTGCCACATCCAGCTCTTTTCTTTGGACATTGCTTATAAGCACTTTTTTTATTTTTACAAGCGAGGTTGTAATCATAGTTCATATTTTTGGAATTCTCCTTATCATCCTTTCTTCATTTATCTTTTATTTTCTTGCCCTATCTCTTTCAAAATCAAGGATTATTGCACTTTTATCATCTGGGATTTTTCTGCTAGAATGGCATACAATATGGTTTGCAATTTCGGGAATGGAGGTTTCTTTGTTTATTCTTCTTATTTTATCTTCTCTCCTTTCGTTTGAAAAAAGGGGGTGTTCAATAATTACAGGAATCCTGGTTGGTCTTCTTGCAATTACCCGACCAGAAGGAGCTATTATGTTCTTTCTTTTTCTTTTTACCTCTATTTATAAAAAGAGGCTTCCCCTGGGCTATACTATTTCATTTCTATTGCTCATACTTCCTGTAATCCTTTTTAATCTAATAGTATCTGGAAAGCCGCTTCCACAAACATTTTATGCAAAATATCTTTACTATCATCAGATAATGGTAAATCCTATAACCTCTTACTTTTTAGATGTATTAAAATACTTCTTTCTTTCACCCTGGCTCATCGTGAATTATGGTGCATGAGGATAGGGATAGGGTTTAAAGACACCGATAGAGGAACAACCTTGAATAATTTTTAGTTTCATATACTCCTTATCCCTATAACCATAAGCCCTTCTAAT
>JBFLYE010000068.1 GCA_040756715.1 bacterium | reverse complement strand
AATAAAATTTACTTTGGACAGGGTGTATAGGGCATAGAGGCAGCCTCAAGGTTCTATTTCAACAAAGAGGCAAATAGCCTTTCCCTTTCTGAAGCAGCAATCCTTGCGGGAATGGTTGCCTCACCCAATACATACTCGCCTTTTTCAAACCCCTCTCTTTCTGTGGAAAGGGGAATAAGGACACTTAATAGAATGGCAAATGATGGATATATTACAAAGGAAAGGGCAAAAAATGAGGCAATAATTCTAAACAAGAAAATAAATGAAATTACAAGCAAACAAGGCTTTGTCATTGGAACAACCATAAACAAGGCACCATACTTTATTGAATATTTAAGGAAGCAGCTAGAACAGGAATATGGCTATAACCTTTTATATCAGGGAGGCCTTTCTGTTTCAACAACCTTAAACCTTAAGATGCAAAGAGAGGCGGAATTGGCTTTATCTAAGGGCTTAAACAGGCTAAATATGGGGAGAAAAGATAAAATAGAGGGAGCATTGCTTGCCATTGAGCCAACCACGGGAAAGATTAGGGCAATGGTTGGTGGCTCTGGCTTTTCTGTGCGTAATCAATTAAACAGGACCTACCAGACAATAAGACAGCCTGGTTCTGCATTTAAGCCAATAATCTATGCAGCAGCTATTGATTCAGGCTGGACATTGGCCGATACAATCCTTGATGAACCTATATCATATCCAGGGATGGATGAGGGAAAAACCTGGACACCGCAAAATTATGAGGGAAGGTGGTATGGAAGGGTAACCGTGAGAAAAGCCCTTGAGGATTCAATAAATATTCCTACAATTAAAATCCTTGATAAGATAGGTCCAGCCAGGGCGGTTATCTATGGCAAAAGGCTTGGTATAACATCAGAGCTTCATCCATACCTCTCACTTGCTCTGGGTGCGTTTGATGTCTCTATGATGGATATGGCCACAGTATTCTCTGTGTTTGCCAATGGTGGATTGAGGGTTAAGCCATACGGAATAACTGAGGTTAAAGATAGAAATAACAATATCCTGAAGAAAACCGTCCCCTTCTATGAATGTGTCCTTTCAAAAGAGACAGCATATATCATTACCTCAGCTCTTAAAGGTGTTATAGAGAGAGGAACAGCCCAGCCTTTTCTTGGCGGACAATTTAGCTGCGATATTGCAGGAAAGACAGGGACAACCGATGAATGTGTTGATGCCTGGTTCATTGGATATACGCCAAATCTCTTATGTGCTGTCTGGGTTGGATATGACAGGGGAAGAAAATCTATGGGAAAGAATATGACAGGTGCTGTGGCAGCGGCTCCTATATTCCTTGAATTTATGAAGGAGGCATTAAGGGAGGTGCCAAAGGAAAGCTTTCAAATCCCAGATGGCATTGTTTTTTTAAATATTGACCGAAAATCGGGCAGGGTTTTATCTGCTGAGGTTTCTGGTTTTCCTGAGGCATTCATCGCTGGAACAGAGCCAGAAAGGAAAGAAATTGAAGAAGAAAAGCCTTGGGAAAAGGAAGATTTTAAGGAGGAATGGTAGAAAAAATCAACATCCTTGACTTCTTCTTTGCTAAAGATTAATATATCATTATGAAAAGATTATTTTTGCTGTTTATGGTAGGAGCAAGCCTCTCTTATTCAATAAAGGTTTCTCCAAAAAAGGGAGGGGTAGCGATATATGAAGGAAAGGGGACAGAGACAAGGATAGGAACCCTGCTTGGCAAGGCAAAGGTTTTAGAAAAATCTGGAGCCTGGACAAAGGTAAATCTTACTGGCTGGGTTCTTTCTTTCCAAATACAGGAGGTAAAAACCTTGAGGGCAAGGATTAAAACAACCCTCGGCGAGATTGTCTTAGAGCTATTTTCAGAAAAGGCACCAAACACTGTAGAAAACTTTGTAAAGCTTGCGGAAAGCGGGTTTTATAATGGTGTAATCTTCCACAGGGTTATTCCTGGCTTTATGATTCAGGGAGGGGATCCCACAGGAACAGGAGGGGGAGGTCCAGGCTATGTGTTTGCCGATGAATTCCATCCAGAGCTAAAACACGATAAGCCAGGGATTCTCTCAATGGCAAATGCCGGACCTAACACAAATGGCTCTCAATTCTTTATTACCCTAGCACCCACACCCTGGCTTGATGGAAAGCACAGCATTTTTGGTCAGGTTATTAAAGGGATGGATGTGGTTAAAAAGATATCTGAGCTTCCTCGTTCTGAGAGAGACAAGCCCTTAAAGGATGTCATAATGAAGAAGGTAATTATAGAAAAACCCTAAATGAGCGGAATTTGTGGAAGATTAAACCTTGATGGCTCACCCATAGATAAATCCCTCTTAGAAAGAATGACGGATGTCCTCTCCCACAGAGGGCCTGATGATTCTGGGATATACATTAACCAAGAAATTGGGCTAGGACATAGAAGGCTTTCCCTCATTGACCTTTCCTTAGGACACCAGCCAATGTCAAATGAAACAGAAAAGATATGGATTGTGTGTAATGGCGAGATATATAACTTTCAAGAGCTAAAGGAAAATCTTATAAAAAATGGCCATTCCTTTAAGACCCATTCTGATACCGAGGTAATCATTCATCTTTATGAGGATTATGGAATTTCCTGCCCTAAGCAATTAAGGGGGATGTTTAGCTTTGCTATCTGGGATATAGAGAAAAAAAGGCTATTCCTTGTCCGTGATCGTCTGGGAAGCAAACCCCTTGTCTATACAAGAGATAAACAAAGATTTTTGTTTGCCTCAGAGATAAAATCTATCCTTGAGGACAAAGATATTCCAAGGGAGATAGACCCCATTGCTATTCACCATTATTTAAGCTATGGATATATCCCATCACCTTTGACCATATTTAAGGGGATAAAAAAGCTTTCCCCGGGTTCTTTTCTTATCCTTGAGAAGAAAGAAGAAAGAATAGAAAGGTATTGGATGCCTGTTTATCAGCCAAAGCTTAAAATAAGCGAAGATGAGGCAATCTCTGAAATCTTAAGGCTTCTTAAGGAGGCAACAAGATTAAGGCTTATTTCTGATGTCCCTCTGGGTGCATTCCTTTCAGGTGGAATTGATTCATCGGCGGTTGTGGCAATGATGGCAGGTTTGATGGAAAGGCCAGTTAAGACATTTTCTATTGGCTTTGAAGAGGAGGATTTTTCCGAGCTTCCTTTTGCAAGGATTGTCTCAAAGAGATTTCAAACCGAGCATAATGAATTTATGGTAAAGCCCCAAACAATTGATATTCTCCCTAAGCTTGCCTGGTTTTACAATGAGCCTTATGCTGATTCATCAGCCCTTCCTACCTACTACCTATCCCAGATGGCAAGAAAATATGTAAGCGTTGCCTTACTTGGCGATGGCGGGGATGAGCTTTTTGCCGGATATGACCGCTATCGGGCATTAAAGCTTTCTTTACTATACGATAAGATTCCAAAAATTATCAAGGATACAATCTTTGCTTTGGTAAAAAGATTTCCTGAAGGAAGCAGGAGAAATGATCTTATCCGCAAGTTAAAGAGGTTTTTGGGTGCAATGTCTGAGGAGCCAAGGAGGAGGTATGGAAGGTGGCTAACTAGTTTCAAGAACGATGAAAAACAAAGGCTCTATTCCCCTGAGATGAAAGAGAAAACAAAGGATGTTGACTCAATTGAGCTTCTCCTTTCCCTTTACAACCTTGCACCCACCGATGACCTTCTTGAGGCATCCACCTTTACAGATCTAATGATGAACCTTCCCGATGACCTCTTTATAAAGGTTGATATTGCTGGTATGGCGAATTCCCTTGAGACAAGAAGCCCATTTTTAGATAGTGAGTTGGTTGAATTTGTCTTGCATCTTCCCTTTGATATAAAGCTTAAAGGAAATAAAAGCAAGTATATCCTGAAAAAGGCTATATCAAATATCCTTCCCAAGGAGATTCTTAGAAGGGGTAAAATGGGTTTTGGTGTTCCCCTTGCCAGGTGGTTTAGGCAGGAGCTTAAGGATTATATCTATGAGGTTTTATTAAGCGATAAGGCAAAAAACAGGGGATACTTTAACATAACTGAGGTAAAAAGGCTGCTTGATGAGCATACAAGCGGAAAAACAGACTACGGCTATCCCCTCTGGACGCTTCTATTTCTTGAGGTATGGCACAATGTTTTTGTGGATTAAACCTTTAACCCCCCCCTCTATAAAATTATGAATTTTGAATGTTGAATTTTGAATTAAAAAAGGAAAAACTTTATATAAAATTTTGAATTTTGAATGTTGAATTTTGAATTAAAA
>JBFLYE010000067.1 GCA_040756715.1 bacterium | reverse complement strand
ATTTTATAAAGTTTTCCTTAAGATTATCTAAACCCATACATTTTGTAAAGCGTTGTGGAATTAACTATAAATCTCAGACTTCCTTGGTTTTCCACAGGAGAGCTCTCCCTCTGGGCAGGGCCCTATAATACAAGGAGGTCCAGAATTAAAGAATATATTCGGAGCAATATTTTTGACAAGAAAAAGCATTCTATCTGCCATATCCCTTATCTCCCATTGTGCCCGATTGCAACACCTTAATCTAAAAAAATGGATGAGCTCCCTTGCATTCATTGTCATAATAAGGCTTGTGGTAAAGGAAGAAGGCAAAATATACCTTGCATCCTCCTTTGGTATTCCCTGTTTAACCAGAAAACGATAAAAATCTACCATCTCTTCTATTTTTTTAGAAAATTCCTTATCCATACCCTTATCTTTTATACTTTCTGGGATTACATAGGATGCTTTATCAAAAAACACATACCTTTGTGATTGCTGGGAATAGCTTGCTATTCTATGACGCATAAGCTGATGGCTTAAGACCCTTGATACACCAGATATTCTAAAGGTAAATGAGATGTGTTCAAAGGGCGATATATGACCCATCTTAAGAAGCTTTTCCATAAAGGGTTTTACCTTTTCTTTTTGTGGCTTTTTATCCTCTTTTGAATAGC
Organism: bacterium; assembly: GCA_040756715.1. Taxonomy (NCBI): domain Bacteria; species bacterium. The sequence goes on along the minus strand of JBFLYE010000067.1, from coordinate 4,624 downwards.
AAAGGGCTGCTGCCCTTGCTACAAGAGCCTCTGGCTCGGGTGTATGGCTAATAACCTCTACTTCCATCTTACAAAATTTTCAATAAGCCCAAGCCCAATTTCGCTACTCTTTTCGGGATGAAATTGGAAGCCAACAATGTTATCGCAAGAAACAGCAGAGGCAAATTCAATATCCCCATAATTTGTCCTCCCAATTATAACATCTTCCTCTGGCACAGGATAATATGAATGGATAAAATAAAACCAAGGATTTTCTGGAATACCTTGAAAGATTGGGTGGCTACTAAACCTTACCCTATTCCAACCAATATGGGGAACCTTTATGATATTAGGAAAGCGGATAACCCTTCCTTTTAAAATAGATAGCCCTTGTGTATCTCCCTCTCTGCTTTCCTCAAATAGCACTTGCATTCCAAGGCATATCCCTAAAATGGGCTTATTCTTTCCCGCCTCAATTAAGGCTTCAAAAAGCCCCAGGTTTTTTATAGCCTCCATAACATCCTTGAAGTGTCCAACCCCAGGGAGGACAATCTTATCAGCCCTTTGAATATCCCAAGGCTTATTAGAAATAATGATATTTTTATCAAAGATCTCAAATGCCTTTTTTACAGAATAAAGGTTTCCTACACCATAATTGACTATAACAATCATTTCCTAAAGTTTTTCAAAATTCATCCACCTTTTAAGAAATTTTGAATTCTAAATTTTGAATTGAAGGTTAAGTTTTATAAAATTTTTCCCCTTTTAATTCAAAATTCAACATTCAAAATTTTATAAAGATTAGCTTAAACACATACGATAAATTTTATATAATTTTAACTAAATCTTTGATTTTTTACAAGAAAAATTGCTATTATTTTATAATGCAATATGGAATAATTTCAGATATTCATGGAAACCTTGAAGCCCTCCTTGCTGTTATACCCTATCTTTCTAAGGTTGATAAGACAATTGTATTGGGAGATATTGTGGGATATGGACCCTGTCCAAATGAATGTTGTGAGTATGTAAGGAAGCTTAATCCCCTTGTTATTGCTGGAAACCATGATATTGCGGCGGTTGGAAAAAAGGACATAAACTGGTTCAATCCATATGCCAGGGAGGCTATTGAGTGGACTCAGAGAAACCTTAGCTCAGAAAACAAGGAATGGCTTTTATCCCTTCCCTTAAGGGGAAAACAAAGCAATTTTATCTTTGTCCATGGCTCTTTAAGGGATTATACAGATGAGTATATATTTAAGGAAAAAGAGGCAGGGGAAAGCCTTGGTTTATTAAAGGATGAAATTCTATTTATTGGCCATACCCATGTTCCCTCCTGCTTTTTTGTTGAAAACAATAGCATTCAAGGAAAGTATCTTATGGAGGATGAGGTAATTAAGCTTAAAAAAAGGAGCATCATAAACCCTGGCTCGGTTGGTCAGCCAAGGGATTATATTCCAAAGGCAAGCTTTGGAATAGTTAACAATAAAGAATTTAAGCTCTTTCGCATCCCTTATAACATAAAAAGAACCCAGAGGCTTATGAGGCAGGTGGGGCTTCCAGAATACCTTATAAAAAGGCTTGAAAATGGACGATAAGGGAATGTGGAATGTTTTTATCTCTCTACTCTCTACTCTCTACTCTCTACTATTCCTTTTAAGCTGTGCTACCCTTCCAAAAACAGAACAAAAAACAATCTTTGTTTCCCTTTTTTATAATGAAACAAAGGAATACGGGCTTTCTGAGAAGCTTAATATGGCAATGGTTGATGAGATAATGAAGGATGGGAATTTTAAGATAGAAGATAGAGAAAAGGCAGAGCTAATCCTTTCTGGAAGGATTGTAGATTACAAAAAAACCCCGCTTGCCTGGACAGAAAAAAAGGAGATAATAGAATTTAGAATAAGGATGGATATTGAGTTTGAGGTGTTTTACCGAAATAATTCAATTCTAAAGAAAAGGCTAACTGAGGCAATAATATATTCAGAAGATGAAGAAAAGGAAAGAGGGGGGCTTTTAAACAGAATCTCAAGGTCTATTTGTAATGAGCTACGAAGATTTATTAAAGGAGATAAATAGGGAAAAGATTGCCACTGGGTATTTGTTTGTGGGAGAAGAAGAGGGCCTTAAAAGGGATGCAATTTTTAGGATAAAAGATAAAAGAAAAGCGAGCCTTATTGTGTTTAATGATAATAAGAATTTAAAAGAGATTCTTTCTGGCGATATATTTGGAGAGAATAGGATTGTTGTCCTAAAAGAGCCTTCCATAAAAGAGAGGGAGATTATCGCAAAATATATCAAAAATCCAAGCCCATCTATTACCATCATTATCTCTCTTAAAAAGGTAGACATTTCTTATTCTATACCTATTGTAGCCTTTCCAAAGCTACATTTTAATAATCTTAAATTTTGGATAAGGGAGAGGTTCAGGGAAAAGGGAAGGACGATAAAGGAATCTGCTCTAGAGCTTATGCTTGAAACCATAGGCCCTGATACATCCTTCCTTATAGGAGAAATCGAAAAAATAACCCTCTATTGTTCCAAGAAAGAGCTTTCTGACAATGATATCCTTCCCATTCTTTTCGGAGGCGAAAGTAAAAACATCTTTGACTTGCTTGATGCAATAGGAGAAAGAAAAATAAATGCTATATCTATCTGCCATAGCCTTCTCTCTTATGGTGATTCCCCCCATCGCATTTTATTTATGATAGAGAAGAGGATGAGGGAGATATTTTCAATAAAGGATGGGATAAAGGATGAAACAATGAAGGATTGGTATTACAAAAAGCTCTCTCATCAAGCAAAACTATTTTCACATAATGAGGCATCTTCCATATTTTCATCCCTTGCTAGCGGCGATTTTAAACTAAAATCCTATAGCTCACATTTAAGGGAATTTATTCTTTTAAGCCTCGTCTATCATATTCTTTCAAAAAATGTATGTGTTTAGCTCCTTAATATGTGTTTAAGCTTCCTCATTAAAGAGCCAGAAACGAATTGTCTTTTTGGAACACCTCTTGACTAAGCTCGTTCATAAAGAACCTTCCCTTCCAACCAGGCAGGTCGTGCCACAGTCCCTGGAATTTGACGGTCTCGTTCAAATTCCTCAGGAGATAGTACAATAATATCTCTGGCTATACCTAACCCTTTTAATGTTCTATCCATATCTACCATTAAAGCTCGATGGCTACCCTTGATGGAGCAGATAACCAAAATATCTACATCACTATGTTCGTCAGCGGTTTGACGGGATTGTGAACCAAAAAGAATAATTTGCTGGAGATGAAAGTTATTGGTTAAACGTTCTACGATTTGTCTGAGAATTTGCTCATTAATCATTAAAATATCCTCCTAAATTTATAGTATCTTCCATTACTTAGTGCAAAAATAGATAGGGTTGTGTTTATCTGTTAAAAATTCATCCACCTTTTAAGAAATTTTGAATTCTAAATTTTGAATTTTGAATTGAAAAAGGTTAAGTTTTATAAAATTTTTTCCCTTTTAATTCAAAATTCAACATTCAAAATTCATAATTTTATAAAGTTTTCCTTAAGATTATCTAAACACATACATTTTGTAAAGCGTTATGGAATTAACTATAATTATTCAGGCAATTAGAGAAATCCACAATGGGGATATTATACCAAAAGATTTTATCTTAAGGCAATAAAAATTTCGACCCTCTATGAAGTCGGAGAAAATCTGGTTGGTCCAAATGGCTATTCCCTATTGGCTCAAGGCTTCCTACCTTCTACCTCCTCTTCAGTTGCTCTATTTCTTGTTTTAAGAGGTTAATCTCTGCCTCAAACTTTTCTTGCTGTGCCTTTACTGCCTCAATTAAAAGGGCAACCAGGCGGCTGTAGTCTAAGCCGCTAGCATCTCTGCCGTTTTCTTCGTAGGAGACGACCTCTGGGATGACTTCGCCAACCTCTTCTGCGATCAAGCCAATGTCTTTTTTGCCATTTTCAATTAAAGTAGACACCCCTTAATCTGAATACCTTGTCTAATGGATTTTCTATGGGGGTAATATTTGTCTTCCAGCGACGGGAGCTGTAAGTCTCCCAAGCATTTGCGATGCCTTTACCTAAATCATTAGCAGTATTTGGGAGGGTAAGCCGATAGGTTCCCGGTGTTGTTCCCACCCCAAGCTTGCCGTTTATCTTTACTATATCATTATCAAATTCGCCGTAGATGAGAGGATGGGAGGTGTCTGAATTGTCAATGTAGAGCGTGTTAGAGCCGGTCTCGTGGTAGCCTGCCTGATAGCCTAAAAAGAGATTGCCACTACCCTTACAATTATAACCTGCCTGATCGCCCATAGCTGAGTTGTAGTTGCCGGTGGTGTTAGAGAAAAGGGCCAAATAGCCCATAGCTGAGTTGTAGTAGCCGCTGGTGTTGGAAAAGCCTGCTTGATAGCCAATAAATGTATTGTGATTACCCCAATTAACCCTTCCTGCCCCAAAGCCAAGGCTTGTGCTGTAGTGGCTGTTATCAAAATTTATCAGGTCTTTAACTTGAATATAGTTAATTCCATAACGCTTTACAAAATGTATGTGTTTAGATAATCTTAAGGAAAACTTTATAAAATTATGAATTTTGAATGTTGAATTTTGAATTAAAAGGGAAAAAATTTTATAAAACTTAA
>JBFLYE010000066.1 GCA_040756715.1 bacterium | reverse complement strand
GCGAAAGAACAAGAAGTAAGATAAAAACATGAGGGTTTTAATAAGATGTTTGATGCGAAAGAGAGAGTAGCTCCTAAAATGGCTTCTTTCACAAGAAAAGGGCCCTTCTTTAATCACATTATACCTTCACCGCCTACCTCCATATAACCCCTCCTAAAAACCTTAAAAAAACAAAAAATCTGTATGTGTTTAGCTGTTTTAAAATGTCTGGTATCTGAATGCCTTGTTCTGATATTCATTATTTAGCAAGCTCTTTAATAAGCTTTAAGGCAATGATATTTCGCTGGATTTGGTTTGTTCCTTCGTATATCTGGGTTATCTTGGCATCCCGCATATACTTTTCAATCGGGTATTCCCTCATATAGCCATATCCACCAAATATCTGGAGGCAATTTGTAGAAACCTCCATCGCGGTATCTGAGGCAAATAGCTTTGCTTGGGCTGACTCCATTGAGACATCCTTTGCTCCCCTATCAATCATTCGGCAGACCGCATAGGTTAAGGCACGGGCAGCTTCTATCTTGGTTGACATATCGGCAAACATCCATTGTATCCCCTGAAATGATGAGATTTTTTGGCCAAATTGAATTCTTTCATTCGCATATTTTAAAGCAAGCTCTAATGCCCCCTGTGCTATGCCAATTGCCTGAGCGGCAATGCCAGGCCTTGAGTTATCAAATGTCTTCATTGCTACAATAAATCCCATCCCCTCCCTTGCAATTAAATTTTCACTGGGAACAAAGCAATCCTTAAAGATAAGCTCTCTGGTGGATGAACATCTTATGCCAAGCTTCTTTTCTTTTTTTCCAAATTCAAACCCTGGCATTCCCTTTTCTAAGATAAAGCAGGATGTACCGCGGGAGCCCTTTGTTTTATCTGTCATTGCAATTACCGTATAGATCTCTGCCTCTCCACCATTGGTTATCCATTGCTTTGTGCCGTTTAGGATATAGCCACCTTCTGTTTTTGTTGCACTGGTTTTAATTGAACCGGCATCACTTCCGGCATCTGGCTCAGTAATAGCAAAGGCAGCCAATTTCTTTCCTGAAGCAATATCGGGAAGATATTTTTTCTTTTGCTCTTCAGAGCCATATAAAACTATAGGATATGCACCCAAAGCAGATGCGGCAAAGCAAACCGCAACACCCGCACAAGCCTTGGAAAATTCCTCAGTGGCTAAGCAGAGCTCAAAGCATCCACCACCGAATCCACCATATTCCTCTGGGATATACAAGCCAAAAAGGTCAGCTTGAGCAATATCCTTAATGATTTCATAAGGAAATTCCTCTTTTTCATCAAGCTCTTTTGCCCTCTTTCTTATCTTTTCACAAGCAATTTTCTTGGCAAGCTCCTTTATTGCCAGTTGCTCCTCGCTTAATCCATAATCCATTACTTTGAAAGGAGGGAGAGGATGGTTTTTGCAAATTTTTCTGCTGCGCTTGGACCCTCTGCGGTTACAATTTTACCATCTACCTCTACATCAACTCCGGTAAATATTGAACCCTTTTTAATAAGATTACCCTTTTCTGATGAAAATGAGGTTGCCCTTTTTCCCGATAAAACACCAGCATTTGCCAGGATTGAGGGTGCGATGCAGATTGCTGCTACAATCTTTCCCTTCTCAAAGGCATCCTTTGCAACCTTTAAGGCAGAAAGATTATTAAAATATTCTTGGGCACCTGAGCCTCCGATAAAGACAATCGCATCAAATTCATCTGCCTTAACATTTTCTACCAAAATTTCGGGGTTTGCAATTGCCCCAAAATAGCCCTTTGAGGGAGAAAGCCTTGATGAGGCAACCACCACCTTTATTTTTGCTGCCTCAAATATTTTCTTTGGCTCTGTAAACTCCTCATCCCTAAAATCCCTTGAGGCAACAATCATACAAACCTTTTTTTCAACCTCCATTCTTTTCACCTCCTTTTGGCCGCAGCCTATTAAAAAAAGAGAGAGGAATAAGCTTGCAGATTTCATTTTTAATTAGCAATAATTTTTTATTTTATCTCAACCTTTGCGCCGACAGCCTCTAATTTCTTCTTTATATCTTCCCCTTCCTCTTTTGCTACCCCTTTCTTTATTTCGCACGGAGCACTTTCTACTAATTCCTTTGCTTCCTTAAGGCCTAGTGGTAGGATTGTTCTAATCTCCTTTATTACCTGAATTTTGTTGTCACCAAAGCTTGTTAAGAAAACATCAAAGGTTGTTTTTTCTTCCTTCTCTTCTGTGGCAGGAGCTGCCCCTCCTACTTGTCCAACCATCATTGGAGCAGCTGCTTTTACCCCAAATTTTTCCTCAAGCTCCTTTACTAGCTCGGAAAGCTCAAGAACACTCATTCCTTCTATTGCAGAAATAATCTCGTCCTTACTCATCTTTTCCTCCTTAAGTTTTAATCATAACATTTTACAATTTGAATTAAAGTTTTTGCAAGGATTATTTTTAGGAGACAGCATAAAAAAATTGAATAATTGGTTTTATTTCGATATAATATTTTTGATGAAGATAGAGATAGAAAAAAGAAATGATATTTCTTCTAAAATAGAAGGGTATATAAGAAAGAGGGCAAAGAAGCTTGAAAAATATCTAAAAGAAGATGCCCTTATGAAAATTGTTGTCTCGCATCAAAAGGGAAATTTTCTCATCGAGACCACCATAAATGATTATGGGAATATCCTTCATTCTAAAGCCTCTCTTCCAGATATAGAGCTTTCAATAGATGAAAGCCTTAAAAAGATAGAAACCCAGGCTAAGAAGCTTAAGGAAAAGATAGTTAACCATAAAAAGGTTCATCTACCTTCTTTCTTTCAGGAGAAGGAAGAAGAACAAGTCCCTGTTGTAAAGACAAGAAGGATAGAGCCAGCCATATTATTCATTGAAGAGGCAATAAACGAACTTATCTTCCAAGAAAACCCATTTTTTGTCTTTAAAAACAAAGAAACAGCCATCTACAACATTATCTATAGGGCAAAAAATGGAACTTACCAAATCCTTGAATTCTAAAATCAAGGTCTTACAATTTTTAAGCACATCTGATATAGGCGGAACAGAGAAAATGGTTTTATCCCTCATAAAAGGAATGGATAAAGCCATCTTTCAAAACGATGTTTGTATCCTTGATTCCAAGGGAAAAATGTCTCTTGAGTTTGAGAAAGAAACAAATGTTTATTATCTAAATTATGAAAAAGGAGGCATACTTAAAGCCACATTAAGCCTTTTTTGGTTTTTAAAAAGAAACAAATATGACATTATTCATATATATGGCTTTCGGGCAAATATTTTGGGAAGGATACTAGGAAAGATTGCAGGCTGTCAAAGGATTATTACAGGATTAAGAAGCATCTTTATTATAAATACCCAAAATAAACTTTATACCACAATTGCTACATTTCTTGATAAATTAACCTTTCCTTTAGTTAGGCTCTGCATATCAAATTCTAAAACAGCCTGTGATTTTCTTATCAAAAATGGCTATCCATCTGGTAAATTTAAGGTGGTTTATAATGGAATAGACCCAAATTCCCTTGATTTTACTTCCCATACCCCTTTAAAAGATAGGCTTAAAGATGAAACAGTTATAATTTCTGTGGCAAATTTTAGTATATGGAAAAACCATAAAACATTGCTGAATGCCTTAAAAATTGTAAGAGAGAATTTCAAGTTTAAATGCCTTCTTGTAGGAGATGGACCATTAAGGGAGGAGCTTATTGAGCTAACCAATAGACTTGGATTAAGCAATGATATCATTTTTCTGGGAAGAAAAGAAAGGGTGGAAAGCTTATTATCCATCTCGGATATCTTTGTCCTTCCCTCCATTGTAGAAGGGCTGCCTGTTTCTATTATGGAGGCAGGGTTGGCACATCTTCCCATCATTTCTACCAATGTAGGTGGAATACCAGAGCTTGTTGTAGATGGAGAGACGGGAATCCTTGTTTCTTCTTTTGATGTTAATGGATTAGCCAAGGCAATTGAGGAGCTTTTGGTTGATAAAGAGAAAAGAAAGAGGATGGGAGAGGCAGGTTATAATAGAATAAAAAATGAGTTTTCCTTAAAGAAGATGGTAAAGGAAACAGAAAACATCTACCTTGATTTAATGAAATAAGGTGTAAGGACAGAGATGGGTTTTCCTTTAAGTTTCCAGCCTTCAAAGGATGTGTTTTTTCCCCTTGATTTAAATTCATCCTTTTTAACAATCCATTCCTTTTTTAAATCAATAATGGTAAGGTAGGCATCTTCTCCCTCTTTTATCTCCCTTTCAATCCCAATTATCTTTGCCGGGTTTTTTGTAAGCTTTGAAATTGCATCGCTTAATGAAAGATAGCCCTTGTCTACAAGGCTTAAGAGGACAAGACCCAATGCTGTTTCAATGCCTGATATCCCTGGTTTATCAGAACCTTTAGGGTGTGGTGCATGGTCTGTTACAATAACATCTATTGTCCCAGAACAAAGCCCCTCTATTACAGCCTCTTTATCTTCTTTTGACCGAATAGGGGGTTTTACATTAAAGGCTATATCACTCAAGGTAAAGTGATGGGGTGTTGCTTCAGATGATATGTTTTGGCTTTCTCTTTTTGCCTGTTTAATAAGGGATATTCCCTCCTTTGTGCTTATATGGGCAATATGAAGCCTACATTTTGCATCTAAGCATAGGGAGATATTTTTTTCAATTGCCTTTGGCTCAGAGGGAATTTCACAATGGAGGATAACCAAAAGGTCTAATTCACTTGCAATTTCCATTGCATCTTTTAAAAGGGATTTATCCATAAGCTCTCCTCCATCATCAGATATGGCAAATATGCCCTCATCCTTCATCCCTTTTATATCAGAAAGCCTTAACTGTCCCATACCTTCAGCTATAGCACCTATGGGGAAAATTTGGATTTTATTCTGTTTTTCTTTAATTTTCCTTAATATTTTTGGGTTATCTATGGTCAAGTCTGTATTTGGCATTATACAGATGGTTGTAAATCCACCAGATATTGCCGCAGATATCCCAGATTCTATTGTCTCTTTTTCGTTTTCCTCAAATGACCTTATATGGGTATGAAGGTCAATAAGGCCTGGGACAATAAGATTTCCTTTACAATCAAAAATCTCACCGGTAAAATCAGAAATATCCCTTTGAATTTTTACAATCTTTCCATCTTCAATAAGGATATCCAGATTTTTCCCAAAATCCAAAATAGAGCCATTTTTAAGTAAAACATTCATCGCTTAAATTATACCAAATCTATCTTACGGTAAGCAATGGTATATGACCTTAAAGCCATTTTTTGAGGATTTAATGGTAATCGCTCCGGTAAGGCTTGTATTTCTTAGAATTACCTTTGGATCTACAAGGGAAAGAAATTGTTTTGGAATCTTTTTTCTTCCCTGACAGGGTGCTTTAAGGATGGTCGTTCTTAATTTCTTTGAATAGGTTGAGGAAAGAAATGAAATGGCTCCTTCTTCAATATCCCCGGTAAGAAGGAATGAGAGGTTTTTATTTTTTATCCTTAAAACAAGGGAATTGTTATTATGAGAAGAAAAGGTGTTATTTGGAGGGTTTAAGACCTCAATATCCAAATCTATGCCTTTAATTGCATCTCCCATTTTTAGCCTTTGTAAAGGAATACCTTTTTCTTTAATCACAGCCTTAAAATCCTTATATGTTTTGGAGGAAGCATTACATCCATTATAAAATATCCTTCCTACATTAAGCTCGGTTAAGCAATCAATTAAGCCTCCAATATGATAAGCATCAGAATGGGTTGCAAAGATTGCATCTACCCTATCTATCCCTTTATATCTTAAAAATGGAAGGAGACAAGACCTTCCTAATCCCGGAGGACCCCCATCAATTAGGATATTACATCCTTTTGGGCTTCTTATAAATATAGAATCGCCATGGGAAACATCAAGAAATGTGGCTTCAAGCCCTCTGGGTTTGCAAACATTATACCAAAGAAGAATATTTAGGATAATTAGGGTTGGAATAAAAAGGGCTTTTATTCTTTCTGCAAAGACAATGATAGCAAAATAAAGGAAGATAACCATTGGAATATTTGGACAGGGAAGGCTAATTGAGCTTGCTGGGATATATGAGAAATAAAGGATTGCCTTGATTGCAAGGTTTGTTAATAAAGAAAGGGGCAGGACAAGAAGGCTTGCCAGATATAAATTTATAAACCCTAAAAGGATAAAGATAAGCCCAAAGGGAAGGAGAACTCCAACCAGGGGGACAACCAGAAAATTTGAAAAGGGGGAGATTAGGGATAC
>JBFLYE010000065.1 GCA_040756715.1 bacterium | reverse complement strand
GTTTTATAAAATTTTTTCCCTTTTAATTCAAAATTCAACATTCAAAATTCATAATTTTATAAAGTTTTCCTTAAGATTATCTAAACACATACATTTTGTAAAGCGTTATGGAATTAACTATAATATTATTTCCTACTTTGTCCTTTCGGATTTCCTGCCTTTCTTTCATTTTAACTTCCTTTCTTCTTCTCGTCTACCTAAACACATACTCTCGCTTTGGTTTAACAGGCTTTGTAAAATAAAATTGACAAAAGGCTACCCTAAAGTTACAATAAAAATATGGCTATAGATCTTGAGCTTTATAAAACAATAGAAACCATTGTAGAAGAAAAAACAAAGGGTATAAAGGTAGACAGGGAGGAGTTTAACCTTCTTGCCAATGAGGTAAGGAAGCTTGCCATTGCTCAGAGAGAAACCCAGAAGGAGGTAAATAGGCTTGATAAAGCTTTGCAAGAGCTTGCCGAGGCACAGAAAAGGACAGAACAGAGGGTAGAAGAGCTTGCCGAGGCACAGAAAAGGACAGAACAGAGGGTAGAAGAGCTTGCCGAAGCCCAGAAAAAAACGAACCAAAGATTGGGTGGTATATCAGATACCATTGGCTATGAGCTTGAGGAAAAATACTACTCCATCTTTCCTTATGTGCTAAAGGAGGATTTTGAAATTAAAGTAGAAAAAGAATTTGAAAGGAGATTCTTTATCTATCCTGATGGCAATGAGGATGAGATAAATATCTATGCTGAGGCAACAAAGAATGGAAAGAAGATATACATCATTGGAGAATCTAAGGCAAGCATAGGAAAAAACGATATTAAGGATTTTTCAAAGCTTATTAAAAGGGCAAGAAATTACTTAAAAGCCGATATATTCCCCTTTTTCCTTTGTTATTCAATCCATCCCAATGTAGAGGCATACCTTAAAAAAGAATATCCCCACATAAAGCTTTACAGGTCTTATGAGCTTTCCAGAAGGGCAAGAGAAAAGGGAATCCATTTATGAGAGGAATCCTAAAAAGGATGTTCTGGTTGTAGGCGGAGGGATTGCTGGTCTAACCTCTGCCATTGAGATAGGAAAGATCGGCTATAAAGCTTTAATTGTTGAGAAGAAATGTTAAATTTTGATGGAGATTTTTAATAACGAATGAAAACGAATAACAACTAATCACACGAATAATCACTTAAAATTCGCTATGATGCGAGCAATCCGTTTTTAAAATTTACCATTAAAGCGATTTCTGACTCTTTAGATAAGGAGGCTTAAACACAAGATAGTGTGTGTTTATCTGTTTAAACATTTTGAGATTGTAACTACACACATTCAAAAAGCTTGACAAAAGTTTAGGTAATTAGGTAATTATAGTATCTTCCATTACTTAGTGCAAAAATAGATAGGGTTGTGTTTATCTGTTTAAAAATTCATCCACCTTTTAAGAAATTTTGAATTCTAAATTTTGAATTTTGAATTGAAAAAGGTTTAAGTTTTATAAAATTTTTTCCCTTTTAATTCAAAATTCAACATTCAAAATTCATAATTTTATAAAGTTTTCCTTAAGATTATCTAAACACATACATTTTGTAAAGCGTTATGGAATTAACTATAAGTTGATCAGTAAGGTGGGGTATTCCCTCTGTTGGAAGCATTGGTTAGGAAATAAGGGTGTTGGTTTTGAGATTACCCTGGCCGATGGTTTAGTAATCTCAAGTGAAAATATCAAAGGGGTAATTAACCGGCTTTTATCAATATCGCCTAATTGCCTTAAGAGGGTCAAGCCAGATGACCGCAACTATGCCCAGCAAGAATTTTTTGCATTCTTTTTAAGCTGGCTCTATAGCATACCTTGCCCTATTTTAAATCCTCCAACGCCCCAAGGGCTCTCGGGTCAGTGGCGACATATATCAGAGTGGATTTATCTTGCCTCAAAGGCAGGGCTTCCCATAACCCCTTATAGGCAAGGGAGCAAAATTGGCAAAGCCGATCTTTCCAGAAAGCACATTTCTCTCCCGGTAAACACAGCTATTGTTGTGGCAAGATATGTAATTGGAGAAGGGATAGATTCTGATATACTTAAAGCCTGCCAACGCCTTGCAGAGCTTGCCAAAACACCCCTTCTTGGCATTGATTTTGCTTTTGATTTAATGGGTGGGTTAAGATTTATTGGTGCAACACCCCTACCTGATCTTAGGCTTGGTGGAGAAAGGTTGCTAAGTGCACTAGCATCTGTATTATTAGAAAGATGATTATTCTATGTGGTATTCCATCTGAGGCGCCAGTTGCAATGGTTAGTAAAGAGTTAACAAAAATGGGTGTGCCTTACGCCATATTTAATCAGCGAAACTTTGCCAATATAGAAATGGATTTTGAGATATCAAAAGAAAAGATAACCGGTTTTCTCAAGTTGGAAGAGAGAAGCTATCGCCTTGAGGATATTTATGGTGTATACCTCAGGTTAATGGATTATCAACTTTTACCCGAACTTAAAGATGAACCACCAAACTCGCCAAAACAAAATTATAGCCGTATCCTTCATGAAACATTGGTAAATTGGTGTGAGATTACCCATTGTCGTGTGGTTAATCGGAGTGCACCAATGGCATCTGGTTGCTCTAAGCCCTATCAAGCCCAGATCATTCGCAAGAATGGTTTCTTGATCCCAGAGACCCTTATTACAAATGACCCAGAGCTTGTCCAAGAATTTCTTATTAAACATAAAAAGATAATCTACAAGTCGATAAGTGGAATACGCTCTATTGTTCAAACTCTCAATGAGAAGGATTTAGAGAGAATAGATTCTATTCGAGGCTGCCCCATTCAATTCCAGGAATTTATAGAGGGGACTATAGTATCTTCCATTACTTAGTGCAAAAATAGATAGGGTTGTGTTTATCTGTTAAAAATTCATCCACCTTTTAAGAAATTTTGAATTCTAAATTTTGAATTTTGAATTGAAGGTTTAAGTTTTATAAAATTTTTTCCCTTTTAATTCAAAATTCAACATTCAAAATTCATAATTTTATAAAGTTTTCCTTAAGATTATCTAAACCCATACATTTTGTAAAGCGTTGTGGAATTAACTATAATATTAGGGTACATACTGTGAATACAAAAGTCTTTGCCACCATGATTAATACTGATGCAACTGACTATCGCTATGCATATAAGGCAGAGTTAAAGGAATTTAAGTTACCTGATGAAATTGCACAGCGATGTATTAGGCTTTCTCAGGACATTGGACTGACATTTGCTGGCATTGACCTTATGATTACACCCAATAACCAAGTTTTTTGTCTTGAGGTTAATCCCAGCCCAGCTTTTAGCTACTATGAAGCCCATACAAAACAACCAATTGCTCAAAGTGTGGCTTGTTATTTGGCATATGGAAACTAGCCCATAAGAAAGACAAGAAATGCCTGTTTGAAGAAGGAGTGAATTTTGAATTGTTCTTTTGAATTT
>JBFLYE010000064.1 GCA_040756715.1 bacterium | reverse complement strand
ATGTTGAATTTTGAATTAAAAGGGAAAAAATTTTATAAAACTTAACCTTTTTCAATTCAAAATTCAAAATTTAGAATTCAAAATTTCTTAAATACTATTTTTGCACTAAGTAATGGAAGATACTATAGTTTAAAAATACTCATTTATTTTGTAAAGAATTTTTTTATCCCCTCCTTAGAGCAAACCAGCTACATCCAGGGAGACATCTTTCTATCTTTGTTGTAAATCCAAGTTCTAAGTTTATAGGCTAAAAAGCTTTACAACAACTTACGGGAAATATTATCCTATAAAAAGAAATGTATAGACTAATGGTAGAGGCTGAATTCTCCTCTGCCCACTCAATAGTTGGTTATCCTGGAAATTGCTCAAGAATTCACGGGCATAACTACAAGGTTAGGGTCTATCTAAAGAATGAGGAATTGGACAGCCTTGGGATGATTTCTGATTTTAAAGAGATAAAGGAAAGGCTTAAACAAATAATCTTTCCCCTTGACCATCAAAACCTGAATGAAATTCCTCCATTTGATAAGATCCCTCCCACATCTGAAAATATTGCATTTTATATCTTTGAAAGCCTTAAAAAAAGCATTCCATCCCTTTATGAGGTAAGGGTCTCCGAGAAGGATGGAAGATGGGCAGGATATAGGATTTAGGATTTTGCATTTTGACTTTTGCATTTTGAATTTTTGTATGTAGGTTTGCATTTTTAGTTTTTTCATTCTTAAAATTCTATTTTTGCCAAAGTTATAGTATCTTCCATTACTTAGTGCAAAAATAGATAGGGTTGTGTTTATCTGTTAAAAATTCATCCACCTTTTAAGAAATTTTGAATTCTAAATTTTGAATTTTGAATTGAAGGTTTAAGTTTTATAAAATTTTTTCCCTTTTAATTCAAAATTCAACATTCAAAATTCATAATTTTATAAAGTTTTCCTTAAGATTATCTAAACACATACATTTTGTAAAGCGTTATGGAATTAACTATAAGTAAATAGTCACCCGTGCACCAGTAAAAAATATACCCCTTAAGTATGTCCATCAAGCTTCAAGCAAATTCATCAGTTCCTTTGCATTCTTTATGGCATACGCCTCAAAGTCGTTGTTGAAATAGCAATAGGCATCAAGCCCATTTTCTAAAAATTTTTTGATTTCAAAGGATAATTGCCTAAGTTCATCCATTGAGTAATCATAGTTATACCAGCTTGATGCCCCATGTAGCCTAAGATAAACAAAAGGAGCAGTAGCCACAAAATGGGTCTCAATCTTTGGTGCACTTACAATACAGCAGGCAATATTGTGCGTTTTTAAAAGAGAAAATGTCTCCTCATCAAACCAGGAGTTATTGCGAAACTCAATAGTATGAGAGAAATTAGGGGGCAATTCTTGAATAAATCCTTTAAGTCTTGGGATATCCTTTTTAAGCCCTGGTGGAAGCTGGAATAAAACTATTGCCAATTTTTCAGAAAGGCCACTTATCCTATCTAAGAAGGTTTTGAGGACATCTTGGCAGTCAACCAGCTTTAACAAATGGGTAATCCTCCTCGGTGCCTTCAGGACAAACTTAAAATCCTTTGGGCTCCTTCTATACCATCCCTTGATCATCCCCTCAAATGGAAGGCGATAAAATGAGGAATTTATCTCTACCGTCTGAAAATGCTGGCTGTAAAATGAAAGCATCTCACCCTTTGCCAAAGAAGAGGGATAGAACCTTTCATACCAATGCTCATAACTAAAACCCGATGTCCCAATAAAAACATTAGACATTCAAGAAATCCTAAATCATTTTAACGCCTCTTTTATCAATTCCTCAAGGTCTTTTGGATTTTTTAATAATGCCCTTTTACAGGCAAGAGATGCCTCCCTCTTTGAATAACCCAGAGAAATCAGGGCTTGGATACAAGAATCTTCCAAATCTTTATCCTCCTTTTCGGGAAGTTTATTTGAAAGCTCAAGGATAATCCTCTTTGCTGTCTTTTCTCCTATACCCTTTATTCTTGAAAGGGAAGATACATTTCCGCTTTGGATAATCTTTCCTAAATTATCTGGTGTTATCTCTGAGAGAATCCTTAAGGCGATCTTTGGACCAATCCCACTAATGGAGATAAGGGTCAAAAAAAGCCCTCTCTCTTTTTCGCTGATAAATCCAAACAATTGGATCTTCTCATCCTTAATTATTGTATGGCTAAAAAGCCTTGCCTCCTTTCCTTCATCTGGAAGGCTTGAGAATGTATTTAATGAAACAACAAAGCCATATCCAATGCTCTCTCCTTCAATAACAACATATGTTGGGCTTTTTGATACAACCCTTCCCTTTATAAAGTCAATCATTTTAAAACTAAATTAAATCATATTTCTTGTTTTAATGCAAGGCTTTTTGTATAATAAGGCTATGAAGGTAACATTGATAAAGGGTGATGGCATAGGGCCTGAGGTTATAGGCGCCGCACAAAGAGTTATTGATGCAACAGGAGCCGATATAGAATGGGAAGAGATTCCTTTGGAATTTAAGGATAATGCACCTGCAATAGATGGAATTTTAGAATCCATAAGAAAAACCAAGATCTGTCTTAAAGGACCGATAACAACACCAGTTGGTTATGGATTTACCTCTCTCAATGTCTCTTTAAGAAAGGCATTAAGCCTCTATGCAGGGGTTAGGCCAGCAAAATCATTTGATGGAAATATAGATATTGTAATCATCCGTGAGAATACAGAGGGGTTATACACAGGGATTGAGTTTTCTGTAGCCTCCTCTGCTTGTGCAATAAGGACAATAACAAAAGAAGGCTCTGAGAGGATAATAAGATTTGCCTTTGAATATGCAAGGAAGAATAATAGGAAGAAGGTAACCTGTGTCCATAAGGCAAATATCCTAAAGCTGACCTGCGGCTTATTTTTAAAAACAGCCAAAGAGATTGCCTCCCTTTATCCTGATATTGAATTTGAGGATAGGCTGGTAGATAATGCATCAATGCAATTGGTAAAAAAGCCAGAAGATTTTGATCTCATTGTAACCACAAACCTATTTGGAGACATTATCTCAGATCTATGTGCTGGCATTATTGGAGGGCTTGGTGTAGCACCAGGGGCAAATATTGGAGATAACTTTGCTGTATTTGAGCCTGTTCATGGAAGTTGCCCAAAGTATGCAGGATTAAATATTGCAAATCCAATAGCCGCAATCCTTTCTGGTTCTATGATGCTTAAATACCTAAAAAAAGCAAATTGTGCAGAAAAAATAGAAAAAGCCATTTCTTCTATAATGGAGAAAGGGATATTGCCAAAGGATTGGGGTGGAAATTATTCTCTTGCCCAAATAACCGAGGAGATAATAAATAATTTATAGTTAATTCCATAACGCTTTATAAAATTTTGAATGTTGAATTTTGAATTAAAAAACTTACTTTTTCAATCCAAAATTCAAAATTTAGAATTCAAAATTTCTTAAATAAACATAAACCCTATCTATTTTTGCACTAAGTGAGGGAAGATACTATAGGAATTAGAATTTAGAAAAAATGAAAGAGGCACTTCTTTATGAAAAAAAGGAGGGGCTTGTAGAATGCCAGCTATGTAGCCATAGATGTAGGATAAAGGAGGGAAAAAGGGGAATTTGCGGGGTAAGGGAAAATAAAGATGGCATTCTTTATAGCCTTGTCTATAACCTTGCTTGCTCCTGCAATATTGACCCGATTGAGAAAAAGCCATTTTTTCACTTTCTTCCCGGCTCTTTCTCCCTTTCTATTGCTACGGTTGGATGCAATTTGGCTTGCAAATTCTGCCAGAATTGGACAATCTCACAGGCAGCAAAGGATGAAAATGAAATATTTGGCAGCGAATTGCCTCCTTCAAGGATAGTATCAAAGGCAAAAACAGAGGGTTGTAAAAGCATATCCTATACATACACAGAGCCAACCATATTCTTTGAGTATGCCTTTGATACAGCAAAGCTTGCAAAAAAGGAGGGGCTTTATAACAACTTTGTAACCAATGGATATATGAGCCCTGAAGCCCTAAAGATGATTGCTCCATACCTTGATGCAGCAAATGTTGACCTAAAGGGAGATGATAATTTTTATAAAACCCTTTGCCAGGCAAGAAAGGAGCCTGTCCTTTCATCTATAAGACTAATGAAGGAGCTTGGAATTTGGGTTGAGATAACCACCCTCCTTATTCCAGAGAAAAATACATCATCTGAAATACTTTCTGATATTGCAAGGTTTATCAAGGAGATTGGAGAAGAAACGCCGTGGCATATCTCAAGGTTTCATCCAAATTATAAGATGCTTTCCCTTCCTCCCACACCCGTTTCCTTTATTGAGAAAGCAAGAGAAATTGGAGAAAAGGCTGGTTTAAGGTATGTCTATTCTGGAAATATACCCGGTGATGCAGGCGAGAATACATATTGCTATCAATGCAAAGAGCCCATTATCAATAGATTTGGCTTCTCTGTGCTTGAGAATGCTTTAAAGGATGGAGCTTGTCCTCATTGCAAAGCAAAGATAGACGGGGTGTTTTGACTTTATTACAAATGAATTTTAAAACAGATGGGATGAGAACGCATACAAAAAATACAAAACAAAAATCTTGACAAAGGAAAAATTTTATGAGAGAATTTTAAATAATTTTAAGCCAAAAAGATATGGGAGGTGAGAAATGGCTTATATTATTACTGATAAATGTGTAGCATGTGGGGCCTGTGCAGAGGAATGCCCAGCTGAGGCTATTGAGGATAGGGGCGATAAATACTGGATAAATCCAGACAAATGCACAGAGTGCGGAACCTGTGCAGAGGTTTGTCCAACCAGTGCGGTTATTGAGGGTGAATGAAAAAGGTTCTTATAATAGGAGGGGGAAGGAGGGGAAAAGGTCTTCTTGAAATCCTTCATAGAGACCCCAATGTTGAAATTACCGGGGTTGTTGATAAGAAGGATGATGCTTTAGGGATAAAATCTGCAAAAGAGCTAAACATTCCAATCTATACTGATTATAAAGCCCTCTTTACTAAACCAATAGACATTGTTTTGGATGTCTCAGGAGACCCTTCTGTATTTGAGGAGGTATTTAAGCTTAAAAGGGAAGAAACTGAGGTATTGGGAGGATTTGTAGCAAGGCTTATAAGCGATGTTCTCCTTGAAAGGCATAATGCACATAGCCTCATTTCTGCTCAAAAAAAAGAGATTGAATCTATGGTTCATGGAATGGGAGAGGCTGTTCTTGTCATTGATAAGGAGAAAAAGATATTCCTTGTAAATCCTGTTGCTCAAAGGCTCCTGGGTGTAAAAAAAGACGATATACTTATTCAAAAAGAGCATGCTTCTATTATCGGCGTTATCGAGAGGGCATCTGAAAAAGATATGCCAATTATGGAAGAGATAGAATTTATAAAGAAAACAGATATGGGCAGCACTTCCAAGATGCTCAATATTGTTGCCTCCAGGATTGATGATGAAGAAGGAAATTTTTTCGCTGTTGCAGCTATTATCAGGGATATTACCGAGGAAAAAAAGATAGAAAGATTAAAAAATGAGCTTATTGCCAATGTCTCCCATGAGTTAAGAACACCCCTTACCTCTATTACAAATTCTATTTACTTATTGGAGGCATCTCTTCTTTCTGAAAAGCAAACAAGATTTATTGAGATTATTAAAAAAAATACAGAGAGATTGCTTAGGGTTATCAATAACCTCCTTGATATTTCAAGGATAGAATCGGGGATGGTCTCATTAAGAATGGATGTGGTAAGCATTCCAAACCTTATTGAGGATTCAATAACAAGCATAAAAGGGGTGCTTCTTTCCAAAAAAATAGAACTAAAAATAGATATTGAGGATGGTTTTCCAGAAATCTATGGCGATAAAGAGGGAATTACCCATATATTGACAAACCTCCTTTCAAATGCTTGTAAGTTCACACCCCCTGAGGGAAAGATAACAATATCAGGGAAAGCAAAGGAGGAGGATATCTATATCTCTGTATCTGATACAGGGGTTGGCATTCCCTCTAATGAGCTTGATAGAATCTTCGGCAAATTCCAGAGGGCAACCACAGCAGAGCAAATAGAGGGAACAGGCTTAGGGCTTACCATTGTTAAGCACTTTGTCAATATGCACAAGGGAAGGATAAGTGTAGAAAGTGAAATTGGGAAGGGAACAAAATTTATTGTAACCCTTCCCAAGATAGATAAATATTTTCATCTCTCATTGGAGGAGGAGATATTCCGTGCAAAGACAGAGGAGGCATATTTTTCCATAATCCTTATTAAGCTTGAAAATTATCTTAAAATTAAAAGTGAAAATGAGAAATGGAGGCTTCTTTCAAATATAGAAGAGAGGATAAAGGCTGAGATTCACAAATCTGACAGGGTTATAAGGTATAAAGATAGGGGATTTTTTATTATCCTTCTTCATGCAGGAAAAGAGGAGGCAGAAAAGGTAGGAAATAGGCTAAGGGAATTTGTTGATGGTGATTTATTCAAGGATGTTCCCCAAACAATTTATGTAAGCTATGGCATAGCTGTATTTCCCGAGGATGGAGAAGACAAGGAATCCTTGTTAAAGAAGCTAGAGGCTGATTTTATTATGCTATGAAAAGCATTCTTCTGGTTGAAGATGAGGAAGACCTGGTAGAAACAGAAAGGATATTCCTCTCTGAGGCAGGCTACGAGGTAGATGTTGCCTATGATGGCTTGGAGGCTATGGAGAAGGTCTATGAAAAAAGATATGACCTTATTCTTTTAGATATTACTATCCCCGAAATGAATGGTTATCAGGTATGTAGGATGCTTAAAAACGACCCATCATACAAGGACATTCCTGTGGTTATGCTTACCGCAAAGACCCTTAAGGCAGATAAGTTTAGGGGAAAAGAAACAGGCTCTGATGAATATCTTACAAAGCCATATACACCAGATGAGCTTCTTTCTGCGGTTAAATCTTTTATCGGATGAATTTAATTGAATGTGCGGATTTAGAGAAGCTAGAAATAGAGAATAAAAGGCTAAAGGAAGAGATAGAAGGGCTTAAAGTAGAAATAAAAAGGGGAGAGACAAGAAAAAAGATTATTGCAAATACAAATAGCCTTCTTGATAAAAGCCTTTATGAGCTTTCGGTTATTAACAAGATAAATACAACCCTTTCTAGGACATTAAACTACGATGAAATTATTACAGAGCTTGTAACCCTTCTTTCCGAAATGGTAGAATATGTTGCCTGCGGCATATTGATCTATGAGCAAGACATTTTTTTGTTAAGGATACACCTTGCCCTTCCAAGGACAGAATCCTTTATTTCACTTTTTAAAGATAAAACCCTTAAGAAATATACAAGCTTTGCTGGTTCTCTGCCAGGTGAGGAAAATCTTGTGGTAAAGATTGATAACCCTGCTTTGATTGTCTCTGATAAAGGACAGGGAAGCATTCTTGGTGCATTTGAGGGAATACCATTTAAGGTTGGTGATCGCCTGATTGGTTTATTGTCTGTCGCACATACAAAGATAAATACATTTTCTGCTGACGACATAAGGCTTATAAAGCTTTTAACAGACAATTCTTCTATTGCTATTGAGAATGGGCTTTTACATAAAAAGATAGAGGAGCTTGCGATTACCGATGGCTTAACCTCCCTTTACAACCATCGATACTTCAAAGAGACACTTCATAAGGAGATAAAGAGATCAGAGAGATATAACCTTGTTTTCTCCCTCCTTATGTTTGATATAGATAATTTCAAAAAGATAAATGATACCTATGGTCATCCAAAGGGAGATGAGGTTTTAAAAGGGCTTTCTCAAATAGCAAAAGAGATTTTTCAAAGGGAGATAGATGTGGTTGCAAGGTATGGAGGAGAGGAATTTGTGATCATCCTTCCCCAGACAACAAAGGAGAGGGCGCTTACTGTAGGAGAAAAGATGCTTTCTCTTGTAAGGGAAAGGCTTTACATTATGGCAGGCCTTCCCGAGGTTGTTACCATAAGCCTTGGTATAGCATCCTATCCCGATGATGGAGGGAGAGAAGAGGCGATTATCCAGGCAGCAGATAAAGCCCTTTACCAAGCAAAAAAGGAGGGGAAGGACAGGGTTGTTTTAGCATAAGAATTGTCCATTGCAAATTGTAAATTTTTACAATTCAAAATTCAAAACTGAAGAGCCTTGCTTGTTGCTTTATCCTTCGGGTTTGATATAAAACTTTGATAAGCATCTTATGATTCCTCAAAATGGCTTTTAAGAATATTAGGGAATTTATAGAAAGGCTTGAAAAAGAGGGGGAGCTTTTAAGGATAAAAGAAGAGATATATTGTGAGCTTGAGGTATCCTGTATTACCAATAGGGTTTCCAAAAATAATGGAAAGGCATTATATTTTGAAAACCCAAAAGGCTCTAATGTTCCTATTGTAACAAATCTATTTGGCTCTTTTAGGAGGATGGAAATAGCAATCGGAGAATTTTCTGAAATTTCAAGACGAATTGATGAGCTCTTTGAGATTAAAGAGCCAAATGGCTTGATTGACAAAATAAAATTTCTTCCCAGGCTATTTGAGATCTCCCAATTTTTTCCAAAGATGGTAAAAGATGCACCTTCTCAGGAGATAATTGATGAAAAGCCTGATTTATTGAAATTTCCACATCTTAAGCTATGGCCCAAGGATGGAGGAAGGTTTATCACCTTGCCCCTTGTATTTACAAAGGATTTAGATGGAAAGAGAAATTGCGGGATGTATCGGATGCAAATATTTGATGAGAAGACAACGGGTATGCACTGGCATCCAGGAAAGGATGGTGCAAGGCATTATTCTTCCTATAAAAAAGAGGGAAAAAAAATGGAGGTAGCTGTAGCATTGGGAGGTCCACCTGAGGTCATATATTCTGCCACATCGCCCCTTCCCTTTGGTTTTGACGAGATGCTCTTTGCTGGATTTTTAAGAAAAGCTCCGGTTGAAATGACAAAATGCAAAACAATAGACCTGGAGGTTCCTGCTGAGGCAGAGATTGTCCTTGAAGGATACATCTTGCCTGATGAAACAAGGGATGAAGGCCCATTTGGCGACCATACTGGCTATTACTCGGAAGTTTCCAAGTTTCCTGTATTCCATATAAATTGCATCACCCATAGGAAAAATCCGATATACCCTGCCACGGTTGTGGGAAAGCCACCCATGGAGGATTGCTTTATAGCAAAGACAAGTAGCATTATTTTCCTTCCTTTCATAAAAAGGCTTATCCCTGAAATTGTTGATCTGAACCTTCCCATTGAAGGTGTATTCCATAACCTTGCGATTGTCTCAATAAAAAAGGAATATCCAGGTGCTTTAAGAAAGGCTGCCTCAGCCCTTTGGGGGCTTGGTCAGCTCTCTACAACAAAGGTTCTTGTTATGGTAGATGAGGATATTGATGTTAATAATCTTTCTGAGGTCTCATGGAGGGTTCTTTCAAACATTTCTCCCAAGAGGGATATTTTCTTTGTGGATGGTCCTGTTGACATATTAGACCATGCAAGCCCATATTTTGGCTATGGCTCAAAGATGGCAATTGATGGAACAAAAAAGACAAAGGAAGGAGGGATGCAAAGGGAATGGCCAGATGAGGCAATAATGGATAAAGATATAGAAGCCCTTGTTTCTCAAAAATGGAAGGATTATGGGATATAAAAATGCAAAAACTACAATGCAATAGACATATAACCTAAACGCATTGCAATTTAGCCTTTGCAATGGCTTGCGAAACAGCAGATTTTGGG
This sequence comes from bacterium, assembly GCA_040756715.1. Taxonomy (NCBI): domain Bacteria; species bacterium. Next base: position 37 of record JBFLYE010000064.1, on the reverse strand, counting down.
GAATTTGCTTTGATGAGTGGAATCTCTGCAAGCTCAT